>JABJMI010000495.1 GCA_018659505.1 Planctomicrobium sp. | reverse complement strand
GGACAATCTCGGGAGTTGCCAACATGTCTTTCGTGAGACCGAACTTTGTGTATTTTTCGTCTGTATTGTTCATTTGAAATCGTTTAGCGTTGAAAGAAAATTCCCTTAGCCACACATTTCAAATGTGTGGCGATCAATGTGCGAAGTCTAATTTCTATTTCAGTCTAGTATATACCGGTAACTCGCCGATCAGTGGATTCACGTAATCGAGAAAAGCTTTCGTCACATCCATGCCGTTCTTGGCAATGAAGTTGTCCGGCATTGGGCGTTCATGATTGGCGACTTCGCTGAGCGGTGCTGTTCCGAAACCAGACTTGTAAGCCTCGCCACGTTTCGAAGTTCGCTCGATGGTGACCATCACACCGCTTTCACCTTTGATTGCCAGTTGAACAGCTTGTTTCCCGCAGCCATAGGCTTCTTTAATATCGAGCGGAACTGTCCGATCCGCTGCCGCCATTTGCAATGATTCCGTAACCTGGAATTCTCCACGCCAGCCAAATTCATCACTGAGGATACGGTGGAGGATCATGGCAGCACTCGTGCCGCCCATCGCTCCGAATTCAGTATTGCCGAACTTGTCTGTCGTACCTGAAGCACTCACCGGGGAACCATCCGGATTCGTGATGCCTTCTCCACAAACAATCGAAACGAAGCCGTGTTTTTTATGAGTGTTTTTAACGAGGTCCAAAAATTCCTGACGTTGAAACGGTCTTTCGGGCAGTAAGATGATATGCGGTGCATCGCCCGCTTTACGTCGTGCCGCTGCCGCTGCGGCAGGTAGCCAACCGGCACTGCGACCGACTGTTTGGAAGATGACGAATTGATCAACTCGTTGCATGTCGCGTGCGAGAGTTCCGCCCTGGAGGATACTTAATGCGACATATTTTGCAGCGGATGGAAACCCAGGAGTGTGATCGGTTCCGAACAGATCGTTGTCGACAGTTTTGCAGATCCCGACACCTGACATTTCCCAGTCATTGTTTCTTGCGTACTCAACAACCCGATGAATGGTGTCCATCGTGTCATTTCCGCCAATCATGAAGAAGTTGCGGATATTCTTCTGCTTGAGTCGCTTCAAAATGGGAGCGAAGTGTTCCTCTTGCAATTTGAGTCGACTCGACCCCAACGCACTGCTGGGAGTCTGCTTTAAAGATTTAATTACTTCGCTGTCAAATTTTGAGAAGTCGAGCAGTTTGTTATCGAGGACACCTTCGATGCCGAAACGCATTCCGTAGATGGTCTCGATTTTTTTACTTTTCAGGGCGGTCTCAACAACGCCCGCGAGTGAGGCGTTAATCACTGACGTTGGTCCACCAGATTGACCAACAATCGCATTTCCAGCTTGCATGAGTCTCTTTCAGTCTTCAATTAGCAACAGTCATTTACGAATTTCTCCCGCACATATTACAGCATCGAGAAATGAATGAAAGTCGAGAGGGATTCACAGCTGTTTTACTGCTCCAGCACTTTTTTCAAACCATTGATATTCAGTCGCAGACTTTCTTTGCTGTCGAGTTCTGAGCGGTGGTCGAGGATTCCTATGGGACCGGTGTAGTCGCTGTCGATAACGGTTTGAATCATCGCTGCCTCGTGTTTGCCATCTCCGATGGGAATGATCTTATTCTTGTTTCCTTGAACAGTTTTCGGGTCCGCCATGCCGTTTAGGTTCAGGCAGAGGAGGTATGGTTGCATTTTTTTGAAAGCAGCAGCGAAGTCTTCGATGTGCTCATGCCCGTGATGAAAGTTATAGACAATACCGACATGGTCAAAATTGTGTTCTTTTCTTAAATACTGACAGACAGCGACCATGTTTCCCGGATCGCCTGCCCAGCCACCATGATTGTAAAGACCGAGTTTACAACCAAGTTTTTGAGTTTTGAGTGCAAGTGGTAAGAGCTGATTCGCTGCCTTCTTGACTTTCTCGTCTTGTGTTGCGGCAGCTGGTTCGGCAAGCATCATCCAGATTTGTGGATGAATGTCATAATTCTCGATGAGTGGTTCCAGACTGTCGTGCCAACTCCAGAAGGCGAAGAACTCAATTCCGTGCTTTTGGTACTGTTGGACTTCTTCTTCAAACTGTGCGATATGTTCCTGCCGCCAATCGTAGGCAACACGAGCCAGTCCCAACTCTTTGACCATCTCTGCCCGCGCAGCCGGTCCACGTTTGTTCGCATCAAATGGGACAATGCACCAGGCAACAAGTTGATCTGTCTGAAAGTTCTCCGGTCCAGCTGCAATTGACTCTTGCTGTGTCATACAGAAAGCAACAGTCAGCAGGATGATGAATTTGATGTGCATTAAGGTTCTCATGGCAGTTCTAGTTCAGTGAAAGGAAAATTACCGCGGACACTTACATTGTATGAATTGAGGGATGAAACGCACCCCACGGCTAGTCTGTTGGAAATGTTACGAGGTGACACAAAGGGCATCACGTCAGTAGAGATCCGTTTGGCGACCATTTGGAATATTGAAAAGTGTAAATTGACAATTGACAATTGACAAATGCAAAAGAGATTGTGAATTGACGTCATTTTTCACTTTACAATTTACAAATACACTTTTTCAATGCCTTCTCTCGACTCCTTTTTATCTTCCTCCGTATCTCAGCGTCTCCGCGGTTAACTTCTCTTCCCGGTGAATGTAGTCACTTCACATATTCCAGAGTCTTACAATCTTTTTACATTCTTTTGACGACTTCCTGACCACTTACTTTTACTTATTGCGTCTAATGCGTGTATGAACAATTTGTTCTCCCGTTTATGTTCTGAGAAAAGGAATCGAAAGATGAAGACGAAATTGAATGTGATGCTGGCAACTTTGGCGGTCGCGATGCTCGCCAATTCAAACTCTCTCCAAGCAGATCAAGTGACATTGGATGTCTCTCCTGCGAATAAATTGCTGCAAGCGGGGAAGAAGCAGACGACCTGGGTTCGCGTTGGTGTGACCGGGTTTGAGATGGAAAAGGAAAAAGAACGTCCTCCCGTAAACATCGCAATTGTGCTCGACAAGTCTGGTTCGATGGGCGGACAGAAGATTGCCAAGGCGCGCGAAGCTGCGATGGGAGCCATCGATCGCCTCGGGCCTAACGACATTATTACAGTGATTACTTACGACACGACCGTTAACATTTTAGTCCCGGCAACTAAATTGACTGATAAAGAATATGTCAAGAAAGCAATCTCCCATGTGAATTCCGGTGGCGGTACAGCCTTGTTTGCGGGAGTTAGCAAAGGGGCAGCGGAGATTCGCAAGTTTCTCGACAAGGAACGAGTGAATCGGATTATCCTCCTCTCAGATGGTTTAGCAAATGAGGGACCAAGTTCACCCAGCGAACTTGGAGCACTTGGAGCATCGCTGAAGAAAGAGGGCATCTCCGTTTCAACTCTAGGACTGGGACTCGATTACAACGAAGACCTAATGGCACAACTCGCTGACAAGAGTGGCGGAAATCATCAATTCATTGAACGAGCAACTGAACTTGCCGACATCTTTAATCGTGAGTTCGATGATGTGACATCAGTCGTCGCTCAGGAAGTCAGTATCGAAATCACTGTCCCCGAAGGGATTCGCCCAGTACGTGTGTTGGGAGCCGATTCAGAAATCGCAGGGCAAAACATTCAACTTCTCTTCAGTCAGATTTACAGTAAGCAAAATCGCCACGTTGTTGTTGAACTGGAAGTTCCAGAGTCTAAAGATGGCAAGAAATTACAACTGGCAAAAGTTGCAGCGAATTACCAAAACATGCAAAGTGGTAAGACCGACAAACTCAACGGTGAGGCGTCTATCAAATTCAGCAAAGATGCTGCGAAGGTTGAAGCCTCTACTGATAAAGACGTCATGGAAAATGTTATTGTCTTTATCGCCAACGAACAGAACCGTCTCGCGACCGATTTCCTGGATGCTGGCGACCTCATGAAATGTGCCAGCACACTCGAATTGACCAACGATTTTCTAGAACTGCAGGCAGATAAATTAGATAGTGTGATCCTCCGACGAGTGATCATATCCAACACAGCCCAAGTGGAAGCGGTGAAATCCGGAGATCTGAATCGAGCACGCAAAGACATGCGATATATTCAGAATTCCATTAAGTTAAACGCTCCTTCAGTTCAGTCTAAACTGGAAGCTCCACCGTCTGCTCCACCTGCTCCTGCACCATCTCAGCGATAAATCTGACGAGATAAGCTAGACATCGTTATGACCAGCAGAGCTATTTAGTTTTGCTGGTTATTTTTAGTTTCTGTGTTGCAATTAGTAATTGCCAAAGAACTCCTGATACACTCCTACCGTGAATCGATACTCCAAAATACTCTTGGCAATGCTTGTCCTAATACCGCTCCTCTTATTGGGGTGGGGAGGGATTCGGCTCGCTGCGCATGAGAGAGAGGAGGTCAAAGCGAATATCGAGCAACTTCTCACGAACCAACTTGCCGAGATTGACCGAGAGATTCAATCTCAGTTTTCGCTGCTTGCAGATGAAATGCAGGTCATCACTACAATAGATCATTATGATGCAGCTGAACTGCGAGAAATTGTGAGGAACGACCCCCGCATCTTTCAACTGTTTGTAATCGACCCCGAAGATCTCCTGCTCTATCCGGCTCCCGCAGGAGCACTCACCAACATCGAAAGAAGTTTCTTATTGAAAGCTGCTGACCTGATCAATGATCGGAAGCTTCAGCTCTCTGCACCGCTAGAAGCTCAAGAAGATCGACTCCTGGGTG
>JABJMI010000059.1 GCA_018659505.1 Planctomicrobium sp. | reverse complement strand
GAAGAGATTCAGTGCCTCATCGGAATCTGTTCCAAAGTAGTACAGTTTCCCTTGAATCTTCTTGCACCATTGCCCACATGGATGGTACGTGAGCGGGAAGTCAGGATAGGGCTTTTTTGGCTTTGGGCGTGATCGTTTGTCGACTATGATTCCACGTTAAATTGGGCAAGCGGTTGTGGTAACGGTTGTGCCAGCAATTTTTCGCATGAACTTGTAAAGCGGCAAGTCCTTAAAGAGAAAGAAGTTACCCGGCCAGGATTTGAACCTGAACTAACAGTACCAAAAACTGTGGTGCTACCGTTACACTACCGGGTAATTCTGGACGAAAGATAGTCTGTTGAGAGAATAATGCAAGGTTTGTTTTGGGGTTTCTTAATATTGCGGGATCAAGGACTTTCGTGCCGCTTACCTTTGTGAAGCACTTGTAAACTCTGATGTCAGTACCTCAATTTAGGTGTTTTCTTACGCTCTCTAAGTCAGCAGCGTGGAAATAATCTCCGATACAAGCACGCAGCGCAAGCAAGTGAATCAACTGCCTAAGCAGACCCGCTTGCGCGTCGTGCTGGTAGATGATTTCTTTTCCAATGCCTAAGTCCTTCTACACTTGTTTAATCAAGAGCCTGGAGCACAGTTACTTTCTTAGCCTTAAACTGTTCAAAACTACGGAAATGCTGCTGAACGACATCGCTGCCGCTGCGAACATGGGGGGGAGCAGCCAGCCGGTCCAGGGGTAGAAGACTCCGGCAGCGAAGGGGATTCCGATCAGGTTATAGATGAAGGCGAAGAACAGGTTTTGCTTGATGATGGTCATTGTTCGACGGGCGAGACGAAAACCTTCTGCCACGGGCATGAGTTGATCAGAGAGTACAGTCATCCCGGCGGCTGCGATTGCGACATCAGTTCCGGAACTCATGGCGATTCCCAAGTCTGCCGCTGCCAGTGCGGGAGCATCGTTGATTCCGTCGCCGACCATGGCAACTTTTTGGTCCGATATTCTGAGAGATTCTACCTTGCGGGACTTCTCTTCGGGCAAGACTTCTGCCTGAAAATTATTGATACCAACGGCAGCGGACATTGCCTGGACAGTTTTGAGACGATCTCCAGAGATGAGGGTGAGTTCAAAACCCATCTGCTGTAATTCAGCCACCGTCGCTTTCGCGTCCTCTTTCAAGTTGTCGAGAACTTCGATCACACCGAAAAGTTCGTTCCTTGAAAAGAGATAGACGAGTGATGCAGCGGAGTCATTTAGAAAATGATCGGGGAGTTGTTCAACTGGACCATGTTGCGCCAGAAACTTTTTGTTTCCGACAAATACTAGATCACCATCGACGTTTGCTTGTGCTCCTTGTCCGGCGAAATTCTGGAAGTCCGTCGCGCTTCGAAGTTGAGGAGAATCCTTCTTAAGAGTCTCTAGTAGCTGTAACCCGGATGTCGCTAGAGGGTCTCGTACTAGCTTTGTCGCCTGCTGCTTAGAATTCTCATTCAGGATTGCTGCCGCTAGTGGATGTTCTGAATGTTGTTCGACAGCGGCAGCGAGTTGTAGTAGCTCTTGTTCGGATTTTGTTCCCAGAATATGTATTTGTGAAACGGAGAGTTTTCCCTCGGTCAATGTTCCGGTTTTGTCGAAGATGATTTGCTGGATACGGGATGCTACTTCGAGAGTTTCAGCATCTTTGATCATTAATCCAAGTTCAGCGGCTCGTCCCATTGCAGTGCTCATTGCTGTTGGTGTTGCCAGACCTAAAGCACAAGGGCAGGAAATGACCAGGACTGTCACAGCTGCTAGTACCGCATGAGAAATTCCTTCGGCAGTTGGATCGATGATGCACCAGGTGATGAAAGTCAGCAATGCAATTCCCATGACCGCCGGGACAAAAATGCTCGCGACTTTATCTGCGAGCCTGGCGATCGGGGCTTTTGATGACTGAGCGGATGAAACGAGTTCCATGATCTGATGCAAGACGGTATTCGTTCCGACTTGTGTCACTTTGACGATCAGACCTCCAGACAGGTTCAATGTCCCGCCGATGACAGCATCATTCTCCTGCTTGCCAACCGGAATTGATTCGCCGGTCACCATTGACTCGTCAACTGATCCTGAACCTTCAAAGACCTGACCATCGATCGGAATTCTTTCACCAGGACGAACTCGAATCAGGTTGTCGACTTCTAATTCTTCAATTGAAACTTCAGTCTCATCACCATTCCTCCAGAGCATTGCGGTCTGTGGTTGCAGGTCGACGAGGGCATCTATTGCAGATGCGGTTTTCCGTTTTGCTCGCTCTTCGAGTAAGCGTCCTGTCAGGACAAAGAAGATGGTGATCGCTGCGGCATCGAAATAGACTGGGGGGTGTTCTGACCAAAACTGTGGGAAGATGATCGCAGTGAGTGAAACAAGAAATGCGGTGCCGCTGCCAATCGCTATCAGCGTATCCATATTGAATGCCCCGTGCTTCAATCCCTTGAATGCACTGGCGAAGATTGGTCGACCGGACCATAAAACGACGGGGGACGTCAGTAGCGCGAGCACGACGTTTTTGTAAGGGAATTCCGAAACGAACATGCTTAAACAGAAGATGAGAACAGCCAGTGGGAGAGCAAAGATGACCCGCCGTTTCAAGCTTTGATCTCTTTCCGCTCGCATTTTATCGGTAGGGGACTTCTGCTCATGAAGTTCGTAGCCTGCACTGGCGACAGCTTTCTCAAGCTCTACCAAGGGGACAGGTTGCCCTACGAATTCCAGGTTGACTCGCTCGGCATTCAGATTCACTCGAACCTTTGAAACACCAGGGACTTTTTGTAATGCCTTCTCGACGCGATTGACACAACTCGCGCAGTGCATGCCTTCAATTTGATAGTTCGCTCTTTCTGGTAAATTTCCCATTGTGTTATTTTAGGTGTTAGCCAGAGAAATCCAAATCGACGATCCGTCTCTGCTGCGGACTCATTCATCAATGATCTCGAATTCGTAATTGACACTTCGAGTATTGACTGATAGCCTGATGATTCACTTTCTGTAAATTGGTATTCACTCGAATCCAAATCACTTATTGTTCAAAATGTGGATGTGTCTTACAACTTATCTTCCTCTGGGTCCTGATGAGATGGGATTCTTCGGTTGGCAGAGGCAGCGGGACTGCGTAGAATCAAGAGTGAGCAGATCGTTTTTTGTCGAGTTCAGCGAAGGTTGAAGCAAGATGCTGCAAGCGGAATTACGCGTCATATCTGGGAAGCAATCAGGAAGTAGTATCTCACTTCCTATGGGGAAGTTTCTGGTTGGTCGGGAAGAAGATTGTCATTTACGACCAAACAGCGACCTTGTGAGTCGGCATCACTGCGTCTTCACTCTCGATGAATACGGTCTCCGCTTGCGAGATTTGGGAAGCACGAATGGCTGCTTTGTGAATGGTGAGAAGATTCGAGGTGCTGTCGTTTTGAACGCAGGCGATGCGGTCTCCATTGGGAAACTGGATTTTAAAGTGCTTCTGGGAGATCCCATCACAGAGGAAACAATAACAAATCTACAAGGTGATCTGCCGACCGAAATTCTCCCAATTTCACCTGGAACTGAAGACCCGAAGGAAAGTCCACCGGTAGAATTCGTACCAGCGGAAGATGATACAATTCCTGCAGAAGCTTCCTCCTCTGAAACCTTAATGGATATTCCATTGCTGCCTCAGGAGAATTTCCAGCCTGCACCCGCTGCGGAGGGGCAAGGTCAACCGCAACTCGAAAATCCGCAGCTACAGTATCCCCCAACCGGTGACACTCAATACTTTCCTCCTCAGGGAATTCCACAGATGCCTGTCGGATACCCGCCTCAGATGGGTTATCCACAAGGGATGGTGCCTCCATACGGATATCCCGGGTATCCTCAGCAAGGTTATCCTGGATATCCCCAGCAAGGCTATCCGCCAGGAATGTATCCTCCTCAGCAAATGCCACCCGCCGAAGAGCAAGTCGAACAACCCCCGGCTGATCAACATGAGGTCCGACTGCCTGATCCGTCTGAAACAGGTCTGAAGGCACCTGAACCTGCTCCGCCTGTAGCTGAAGATTCAGGCGAGAAAAAAGACGAGCGAACTGCTGATCAAAAGTCAAAAGAAGAAGCCCCAAGTGCAGCCGCTGATGCGATTCAGCAGTATTTGCAAAGACGCCCTAAGGGCGGCAAATAGAAGTTGCATCTCTGTGGGAGTCGCTTTCTAGCTCAAGAAGTTTGAGCCATTTAGCAGTCGTTTTGAGCACAGCGAAACCATCGGCTTATCACTATGCCCCTAGGGGAAGTTCCCGCGAATGGTGTGGGAGCAGCGGGTTTAAATCCAACAGTTGTTGATCCCACGTCACGAAGGACTCTAGGGAAAATCCAAAATTGATCTGACGGTTCTGTCTCGTGGCGTCAGCGTTTTCACTTGTGGAAACGTACTTCGCGGACAAGAGAAGCATTGGAAATGCTCTAGCTCTCGTAAAGGTCACCGATCTATTTTGAGGTTTGACTGATTCAGCAAGATCGAGTGTGCTCCTCAAATCTTGCTGAACCATGATCAAACAGGCTCCTGGAGAACATCTACATGGGGTCTATCTGTTTTAGAGTCCTTAAAAGATGAAGAATTCCTACAACAGGAAGAATCGTTTTACCATTGCGACCGGAGAATGTAGACGCCAGTGAGAAAACGTGGCGCTCGACGGGAGGATTGTGACGGAATAAAAGCGAAGCGCCCAGATGATCACTTGTTGTCAGATGTTCAGTCT
>JABJMI010000060.1 GCA_018659505.1 Planctomicrobium sp. | reverse complement strand
TCGACAACGGTTCGTTCGGTGCATATTCAAACGCACTGGAAGAACTCTCAAAGATGAGTACCGATTGGTAAATCCTTCCTTCGATTTCAGACCCGACTTTGATCTCCCCTTAAAACAAAAAAGCGAGGTCCAGTGCAGTGACTGGACCTCGCAAATTGAGAGAAGCGGTGAGAGCGAGAGAGAGTTGTGAGAGCAACTATTTTTGAGAGCAAAGAGAGGAGGTCTATCGAGCTTTGTTAAAGTGATCTGTAATACATCGATTGGGTACTGTCTCGTGGATTGGCATTCTCGATGTGGTGATAATGCTTCTTCGCGGACACCCGGTAGAGCAGGATGCTCTAGTTAATATCGAATTCGCCGCTGCAGAAGTCTGCACTGTCTTGGAAGTGGCTCATTTCGGTTTTGCCTTTGTGACCGCGGAAGCCATCGACACAGTATGATTGTTGTACGCAGTTGAAAGCAGTTCCGACGTCTTCGAGTTCATTATTGATGTTCAGTGCAACTTCGCTGAGTCCGACAATCAGTCCGAGAACTGCGATTGTTGAGATAAGAACAAGTTCAGCAGAAACAATGAAACCGGCTTCGTCGTTGAGGAGTGTATTAAGAGTGTTCATCGTAGAGTTCCTTATGGTGTGGGGTGAGTTATTCGCGTCGTTGTGCGTTGTGTTTGATGTGAAAGGGATAAAGCGAACCCAGTGCCAATCGTGCCAAAGCAGCGTCAAGAAGACTTATCTTTCCGCAGAAATCAATGACTTAAACTGTTCAAGCAGAATGACTTAAGACATCCCGAGACCACTGTAAAGTTTCCTGAACACCGACTGACATTCGACTCTCTCAATGATGTCTGAAAGCAACGGGGCTTCGTGCAACCTGTAGCAATGCGTTCTAAGTTGTTGATGACGAGAGAGTTAAGCTTGATGTTGCGAGATGGCATCGTGAGGCGAAATTGCAACGTATTAAAGACTCGAAACTAGAATGTCGTTTGTTCCATTGGTCTTAACGCGATAAAGTCATTCAAACTAAGTTTCGCAATGAAAGATCATATAGCCCCGCACTTGAAGTGCGGGGCAAAGCGACATTACATAGAGCAAACAAAATATGTCTGAAGAAAAATTCCTGACCATCCCGCCTGAAACAGACAAGATGCCACCGGGCATTCCTTACATTGTCGGGAACGAGGCAGCAGAGCGATTTAGCTATTACGGGATGCGTGCAATCCTCGTCGTGTTCCTGACGGAATATCTGCATCTCATGTCGGACAAGGCTCTGCCTGCGATGAGCAATGCAGAAGCGACCGCGACTTATCACACTTTCGCCTCCATGGTTTACTTCTTTCCTATCTTGGGAGCGTTGATCTCTGATGCAATCACCGGCAAGTACAAGCTGATCTTCTGGGTCTCGATCATTTATTGCGCTGGCCATGGAGCACTCGCCTTCATCGGGAGCCCGGGACTCTCGCCGACAAACTATATGTGGCTCGGTCTCATTCTGATTGCAGTCGGTGCGGGAGGGATTAAGCCATGTGTTTCGGCACATGTCGGTGACCAGTTCGGGAAAAAGAACGAACATCTAATGTCGAAGGTCTACCAGTGGTTTTATTTCTCAATCAACTTTGGGTCGACACTTTCATTTTTCATGATTCCCTGGTTACTGAATTGGTACGGACCCCATATCGCATTTGGATTACCCGGCGTGCTGATGGCGATAGCGACGTTCATGTTCTGGATGGGACGCAAAGTCTTCGTCCACGTACCACCTGCGAGGACAAAGCTCTTCGAGGATTTGTTGAGCGGCAATGGCATTTGGACACTCGTGAAACTGTCAGCTGTCTTTGTCTTCTCCAGTATCTTTTGGGCTCTCTTCGATCAAACGAGTTCGACTTGGGTGCTGCAAGCAGAGAACATGAATCGAAACATATTCGGTATTGATATCCTGAAATCGCAGATTCAAATTGCGAACCCACTGCTAGTGATGATGATGATTCCAATTTTCCAATTCTTCATCTACCCAACCATCAACAAATTCTTCACATTGACCCACTTGAGAAAGTTTTCCATCGGTCTGTTTCTGGCTGTCGCCGGCTTCGCAATCACAGGTCTAGCAGAAGAAATCATTGCAAAAGGGGGCTACCCTTCGATTGCGTGGCAACTTTGGGCGTATGTCCTTATCACCGCTGGCGAAATTATGGTTTCAATCACAGGGCTGGAGTTCTCTTATGCTCAGGCACCGAAGTCGATGAAGTCGATTGTCATGTCTTTGTGGCTCGCATTTGTTGCATTCGGTAACGTCGTGACCGCACAGGTAAATGAGTACATTCAAATCCCGAGTATCAATGCTGTCATCAAGGAATCCAAAGAATTCGAGAATCCAGAAGCCGAAGAGACCATTGACTCAATATGGAAAACTCGCAGCGAACCACTCGACACGAAATCATCAAAAGATGTTACTAAGATTCTACGAGTCGCTGGACACGATGGAGACTTTAATACGGATGATGATGTCGTACTCGAGTTCGGAGAATTTGAAAACCTGATTAGTATCACGACTTCTGAAGACGAGCAACTCAAAGCAGCGAAAGCCCTCATCGACAAATCCTTCTTCGCCAACAAAGACACACTTCCATCCCTTGAAGAAGGTCAAAAGTTGATTGAAGGCTTAAAGGACACTTCTGATGAACAGTTGAATTATGAATTGCTGACTCGGAACCGCTTTGAGATTCTCTCTTCAGGAGCTGACAAGAAGTTCGACACACCCTGGGACGTGACACTTGAAGGTGTCGTGAACCGCGTTGATCCAGAAAAAACTAAGCAACAAGAGTCGGAATACACTTGGAGAGAAAAACGAATCATCGAACTTAAAGGTGAAGCAGGACGAAAAGAAGTCGAAACAGCCCGAGGCAATATCCCTGCAACGGAGATCGATGATTCGATCACCGTCGGTGGCGCAGTGACACTCGAAGGCCCAGCGTATTACTGGTTCTGGACAAAGCTGATGCTTGTTACCTCAATTCTCTTTATTCCTGTAGCGTATCTGTACCCCGAAAAAACAGGTCTCTCGACTGGAGAGGGCGAGACGGACATTCCAGCCGAAGAGATGGAAGAAGGGACAGCGAAATGATGTTCGACATACGATTTCAAAATCACTTCACATCTATGCTGATTGCTGCTGCCTTCAGCCTGAACTTTCTGATGCTCAACATAGAGTGTTCGGCTCAAGACGTCAGTATCTCATCGGGAGACGAACAGCCAACAATCAGCGAAGATGATCCACTTGGTTTGAAACTTGTTCGTGACGACTGGTGGCTGACAGCGAATGAGAATCCGGCGTACTATGGATTGCTGAATCAGGCAAATGAGATTCCTCAACAGGAACTCGCTGCGAGCGCCAAAGAGTTCATTCAGAAAAGACGCACAGAGGCAAAACTCTCTACCTTTGTCGACATGATTCGCAACACCAAAGAGTTCCGCGGTCAGCCAGTCGTTATGAAAGGACATATCCTGCAAACTCTTGAGTACGAAGCCGAAGAGAACTCTTTCGGAATCGAACATCTCTACGAATCGACCCTTTATACTGAGGATTCGCAATCTCATCCGACGACGATCATCTTCCTGGAGAAGCCAGACAACTTGCCCCTCGGCGGAGAAACGGTCAATGGAGTCACGGTCTATGGTTATTTTCTGAAAACCTATCTCTATCCATCCAGCGATAAGGCGACCCGCAAAGCTCCAC
>JABJMI010000062.1 GCA_018659505.1 Planctomicrobium sp. | reverse complement strand
GTTGCCATTTTCATCACCGACAACAAGGACGGCGTTCGCCTTTGAGTCGATCCCTTGTGCGGCACAGTCGACGATGACTCGCTGACCAGCTTTTGCTTCGAATGAATAATAGTCAATCGCCTGACGAGTTAAGCTGCAGTTGCAAATTGAATCGAGTTGCAGCGGCATCGCTTTGTCGAGAGTCGTATTCGGCTTCACTTGAATCGATTCTTGCAAGGTTCCGACATTGAAGATTCGCGAAGAAGAGATTCCGAGGCGAGTCATCACTCGAGCTTCGTGTAACCCGACTGGACAATCGGCAGCGATTGTGACCACAAATTGATTGCTCACAGGCAGACCGTTCTCACCCTTTTTAGGAATCGCAGTCAGCTTTGGATTAGAAAACATGAGTTCTTCGACATCTTCGAAATTCTCACCAGTGAGTGTCACTTCAACCGTTGTGCCAACTTGACCGCCCATCGGAGTGGTTGTCATCAATCGCGGAGCAGGCAAACATACTGCCTGTGCGAAAGCTTGTGATGGCATCTGTGCGAGCATTGCACACAGCAACCCGCAAAGTGGTAAATACAATTTCCGTTTTATTGAATTGTTTTTCATGGTGATGTCTTTAGTCACAATTGTTTTTCAATCCGCTGCGAAACGATAAAATCGCGAACTCAGTGATTGAATAAAAATTCTTTGGTGTTCATTAACGCCCAAATGAGGTCTTGATAGTTCTGCTGCAAAGCCTGTGTTTCGTTGAGTGGCTTTTCGTTCGCATCGACCGGAATTTCATTGAGGTAGGCAATCGCTGTCTTCAATTCGTCTTCAGTTGGAGTTCTTGAAAAGGCTGCTCGATAGAGTTGAGTGACATTCGCTTCGTTCTCAGCCTTTGCTTTCGCAAGTTGGCTGGCTCGTCCCGATCCGGTGGAGAGTTTCTTTTTGATTTCTGACGAATTGATTAAGTGCAGACTTTGGGCAAGGCTCGAAGACTCTTCACGTTCACATTCACAAACACTCGTATTATCAGGTCGACCGAAGACTTGTAAGAACTGAGATGACTTGTTGTAGCTATTGTCTGGTAAAGCGACCGCACGTGTTCCGGGTGGCAAATTGGCAAACGTCGTTCGATTTCCAGTGAGATCGTCAATCGCATCGAGAAGAACTTCCGCTTCAAGGCGTCTGGGATAATAACGCGAGTAATTTTGTCTGTCGACAATATTGTGTTCATTCGGCATCGCGCTCAATTGGTAAGCATTGGATTGAGTGATCACCCGTACCAACGATTTTAGATCAAATCCGCTTTCGATGAAATGCTTTTCCAACGCTGCTAAGAGTTCTGGATTCGTTGACGGATTGGTGTCACGAATGTCATCCTCAGGTTCAATGAGACCCCGCTTGAAGAAATGTTTCCAGTACCGATTCACTAAAGCTTTTGCAAAGAACGGGTTCTCAGGAGAACTCATCCAGTCTGCGAGTCGCAAACGAGGATCTTCATCGGGACCGATCTCGCCAACCTCATCACCGAAAGCACGAGGTTTGAGGGCGACATTCGTTTTGACATTCTTGGCTGTCGCAATTCCTCGTTTATGGAAGATAAAATCTTCACCTTGAATTCCAGTCGGTTTACGTCCGACCTGGCTGAAGAAAGCTGCCAGACTGTAGTAATCGTCCTGGCTCCATTTTTCGAACGGATGATGGTGGCACTGAGCACATTGCAATCGCACACCCAAGAAGAGCTGCGCAACATCTTCCAGCTGTTCTTTCGGTTCTTTCACGCGCTTGTACCAAGCGACAGGCGGATTGCTGATCACTGTCCCAGTTGCAGCAAGTAACTCTTTCACCAATTGATCGTAAGGAGCATTCGTGAGCAGGCTGTCACGAATCCAGGCATGGAACGCAAAGTTCGAAGTGATGTCGCTGGCATCATCCCGCCGATTCTTAAGTAACGCTGTCCATTTATTAGCAAAGTAATCAGCGTACCCTGGAGATTTCAATAAGCGATCGATCACCTGATCACGTTTGTTTGGTTCGCTACTCGCCAGGAACGAGGTTGCTTCTTCGGGGGTTGGCAAACGACCAGTGATATCCAAAGAGACTCTACGGAGAAACGTGGCATCGTCACAAACTTGTGATGGTGGGATTCCGATCTCTTTTAAGTTTGCGAAGAGATGTTCGTCTACGAAATTCTTCGTTGGAGGAACATTTTCAACTTTTGAACCCAACGGGACAGCAGCTGTGAAAACAGCTATCTGAGCCTGATAGCGAACCATGATTGCGACGCGACCAGGAATGTTTTGTATCTTGACATGCCCTTGTTCATCGACCTCAGCCATGGCGTCTAAGTTGGATTCGAAGAGCGCTCGCTCGGTGATATCTCGTTCAGTGCCATCAGAGTATTTGGCAATCGCTGTGAGTTGTTGCTCAGCGCCCATTGCCAGGACACCCTTCTCTGGCTGCACTTCGACAGAGACTAACTCTGGTTCATCCGCGATTGAATACTTCGCCCCTTGCTCGATCCAGGTTTTAATTAGTTCGTATCCCGTGGAATCTTTCGCAAGTCGAATACCGCCTCCATGAGGGACTTCTCCAGAAGCTTTCGCCAATAGCAAACTTCTTTCAGATGCAGCCGGAAAGACTCTACGGCTGCGACCTTCTTTGACCATACTTTCATAATCTTCAGCTGGTTCAAAACCTAAAAGCGAAAGTTGAAAACCATTTTGACCACCGCCTGCTTTGGCATGGCAAACACCCATGTTGCAACCAGCTTTGGTGAGCATGGGAACAACATCATTTTTGAAACTGACAGCTCGCTCTTCAGCCATCGCGATCTGAGTAAAAGTGATTCCAACAATTAAAGCCGCAGCCCAGTTTGAAATCTCAGAAGGAAAGAGTTTACAGAGGGTGAGCCGCAAGTGATGAAACACTTCACGCATCTTCATGCTTAAGTAGAGGAACCACATACGGAGTCCTAAGTCAGGATCAGGGAGATCCCAGTCGGAGGCAGGCAAAGCGAGGCAGGTCGGTCAAATCATGAAAAAATCTAAATGGTCAAATACCCTATTTCTCATGAACAAATCAACACTTCAATGATACTTTATGCGATGTTCTTCGTCCAATAGGAAATGAAACTTTTGCAGAATCGAGGAGCCAATCAACGGTTTGAGGAAGCAACGAAGTAGAAACGGATTGGATGGATGAAAAGGACTCTCGTCAATACAAGCACGTTGCGCTAGCAAGTGAGTCAAGTAGATCACTCGCTTGGGTATCGTGCTGTTATGAATACATCATTCAAAAAGCTAAGCAATTAACTCTTCGATCACCGCGCCGTGATCGATAGCTGGAATAGGTCGCCCGGCATGGTCGACGAAACTGAGATCGGCGGGGACGCCTAGCTGATGGAATAAGGTGTGATGTAGATCACCAGGACGAAGAGGACGCTCTATCGGATGTTCACCGCGAGCATTGGTGGCTCCGATGACTTGACCTGACTTCAGTCCTCCACCTGCAACTAGAACTGAAAGAGCATTGCCCCAGTGATCTCGCCCGGGAGTCCCTTTGCTCATCGGTGCGCCGCCATTGCCTCCGTCGTTCATTTTAGGAGTTCGTCCGAACTCGCCACAGACGACAACCATCACTTTCTCATTCAACCCTCTTTCCTTGAGATCAGTGAGAAGACCGCTGACGATTTGATCGACTCGAGGTAAGTAATCTTCCATACGTTTCTGATGGTCCCAGTGGGAATCCCACCCCCCGAAATGACAGGTCACGATTGTTGAACCCGCTTCCACCAATCGACGAGCAAGCAAGGCACTCTGTCCCCAGCTTGTTCGCCCGTAGCGGTCTCGAATCTCAGTTGACTCAGACTGAATATCGAATGCCTCGCGAGCGTGTGCTCCCGTGACTAATTCGTACGCTTCTTGTCCAAAGCGATCCGTCGCTTCCATCAAGCGAGATTTGTCGACCTGCTTGCGAGCTTGATCCAAATGTGTTGTTAATGCTCGACGGTCAGAGAGACGGTCGAGAGTTAACCCTTTCGCCATGTTGAGATTCTGAACCTGAAAGTTGTCACGATTCGGATCGCTTCCGGTTTCGAACGGGTTGTATTCATTCCCCAGGTAATTGCCACCAAAGTATCCAGGACGTAACCCGATGCTCATCGAATAAGGGACGCCGACCACAGCAGGCATCCCGGAATTTCGTGGACCGACCACCTTGGAAGCAATAGCTCCAAAGAAAGGGTACTTCTGGTCTTTCATCGCTCCGTTCACACCGCCTCGTCCGGTGAGCATCCAGTGACCCGCTGTAAAATGATCACCAGCATCGTGATGAACCGAACGTAAAATTGAGAACTGGTCAGCGAGTTTCGCCTGTAACGGAAACATCTCGCTGATGTCGATCCCCGGCACATTCGTCGGGATGTGATTCCAGATGCCGCGATACTCTGATGGAGCTTTCGGCTTCGGATCGTAAGTGTCCATATGACTTGGACCACCATCCAGCCAAATCAAGATCAGCGAGGTCTCCTTCTGCGCAGTCTGACCAGCATTCGCTCTCGCCCTCAAGACATCGCTGAGACCAAGCGTCCCCATTCCAGCCATGCCGATCTGCAAAAAAGATCGACGCGAGACACCATCGCAGTAACGATCAGTTGGTTCCAAAGAGAGACGAAACATACCCCAGCCTCGATCAAAAAGAAAAAGTCAATGGATTTAGCTTAAGCCTGTCGAGAAGGTTCCGTCAATTGGAAAGTGTATTTAGCCATAGATTCGATTTGAATGAAAGCAATAATTCAGATTGCTAAAGAGTTGTTTCTTGAACTATTGAGTAAACTTGTATCGAGTTCAGTTCACAAGAATTTGCCACAGAGATCACAGAGG
>JABJMI010000063.1 GCA_018659505.1 Planctomicrobium sp. | reverse complement strand
TATCAGTCTGACAGGCTAACAAACCTCCAGTCTCTGACCTAGCGACATCCTAGAAATTGTCAGACGAATCCTGGCTCATGGCAATTACGTTTCAGATTACTGAAACGTAATTCACAGGCGAGAGAGGTCTTAAAAATCCAGCCGCTGAAACTGCCATTATTGACACTCCAACAGAGCCTTAACTCTATGAAAGCCTACAACAGGCTCATCAGTGAGCAATGGTATTTCCAATACGTCAAAATCCTCGGTCGACTCTAAGGCGCTTAGTAAATCTTTTGACGAAATCTCCCATGAGTCTCCATTCTCGATGCTGTAGTTCCCCGGTCCCGGACCGTTCATCTTGATGGAGCGAACCTCCGTGATGTAGCACGTCGCTTCTCCGGTTGGCTTAATTGTTCCGGTCTTGTCAATTTCGACGGGGAAATGAACTGACAATTCATAACGGTCATACAGCGTGAATGTCAGGTCCCATGTGGGGTTGGAATCAAAATAAAGAATCGTATCGCAAGCACGTCCGTTCAGCAGTTGATGTAATTCGGACACAAGTGGAATATCAGCTCGCCCGCTACGAATGGCTGACTTGTAGCGTTGCTCCCCATCATTCATGCAGCCGAGCGCGATGACAATGAGAGTGGTCATAAAGATGCATGAGTTAATTGGCAAGTGATTTACCATTGAAATCGGTCCCTCACGACTGGGCAGCTAACCTGTTAGGAAAGGTCATAAATCAAAATTTTCGAGACTTCTGCATAACCATTGGCGCTACCCCATCCCTCTAGTTTATTCGAGAACTCCTTCAGCGATTGGTGAGTTTGAGTTAGAGCCTCTGCAAGCGACGAGCGACTTAAGCTGTAACCTTTGGGGGCTGGCCCAAAAAAAGCTTCCCCTTCATCTATGCAACAAATTTGAATAGATTCTCCATTCGATGTTGCTTGTGGAGTGGGATGCCCTTCAAGGCAAAAGTAATTTGAAAAGACCTCGGATCTTGCGATTGATTCCCAAGAAGAGATGTCGGCGAGTGTAGAGCAACATTGTGGAACGAAAATTGGTTGACCATCTCCTACGAGCACAAATCCTCCAAATAAAGCACAACAGTCTTCAAGAACCAAATCATCGACATGAAGCTCAATCACCCGACTTATATCGCGGGATGAAAACTGAGATACGGGATAAAGTCCGGAGCCGAGAGGATATCCATGAAGTTCGCCGTAACCAGAATTTACGTTCACCTTTGTTAAGTAAATTTCCCATTCTTGTGGATGTTTACACCAGTTACCGAGAGGACGTTGCCCAGACGTCTTCCAAGCCTCAACGGGATGAGGAATTTCAAGGACTGGAATAAGTTGAATCTCAGTCATCACTCTTTGCCATCTTTTTTCCAATCAGCAATCCAGAGTTGGCTGCTGGCGTCGTCCGTCCTCGAGGATGTCCACATCAGTTTCTTGCCGTCGGGGCTGAAGACGGGGAGGACGTCGGCTTTTTCGTGGTGGGTGATACGTTCGACTTCTCCAGGCAGAATTTTCCCGTCTTCGTGATTGAGCTGCATTGAATAGATATCGAAATTGGCGCCTCGCGGGCCTCTGGAATAGTCGGCTCTTGCCCAGACGATGTAGTCTCCTGATGGATGATAATAGGGAGCCCAGTTGACGGTGTTGAGATCGCTGGTCAGCTGGAACTCGTGCTTTCCATCGACGGAAACGACGTAGAGTTGCAGCATGTGTTCTTTGTCTCGGTCGCTGCGAAATAGAATCCACTTGTCGTCCGGTGAAAAGAATGGTCCACCGTCGTAGCCGTCTTTATTCACAACTTGACGAACGTTTTTACCATCGGCATCCATGACATAAATATCTGGGTCACCATCACGGCTCGACGTGAAAACGATATGCTTGCCATCGTGAGAGTAACTTCCTTCAGCGTCGTAACCTTCGGCATCGGTAAGTTGCGTCAGTTTACTGCCATCGAAGCTTGTGACATAGATGTCCATGTAAGGATCAAAGTCCCAGGCGTAGCTGCGACGTCCACCGGCAGCTGCCAAGTCGCGGGCATCTTTCTCGATCTTATCCAAGTCGGGACGAACATGTGCTGAGGCGAAAAGCAGAGAATCACCATCACGACTGAAGTAGGCACATGTCGTTCGACCTCGTCCCGGACTGACACGCTTAGGGACGCGCTCGTCGAGATTCTGCACGTAGATCTGGTAGAACGGATACCCGATAGGATAAGCCTGGAAGATAATCGCTTTCCCATCCGGAGAGAAATAACCTTCCCCTGCTCTGGGCAAGCCGAAGGTGACCTGTTTGATGTTCGTGAGGTGCTTCGCTTCCTGAACCGAGGCATTCTCCTCAGCGAGGACCACGGTAGTCGTCAAAGAGAGAAGTAAGCCAAGCAGTAATGGAGTTCGTGACATAGGAGAATGTCTTTCGATAGATAACTGTATTGATGTTGCCTGTGTTTACAAAAAAACCGCACGCTGAATTAACAACGTGCGGTTGATTATACTGGTCTCATTATAGTCGACAAGCGGCTCTAATTCGCTTCAGCTTCCGCAGCGGCGGGCTTGATATTCATTCGTCGACCTTTGCGATCAAAATAGACTTCCCCTTCGACTAATGCGAAGAGAGTGTAATCTCGTCCCATGCCGACGTTTTTGCCGGGATGCCATTTTGTGCCGCATTGACGTGCGAGGATGTTTCCGGGGATGACAGCTTCACCACCGAATTTTTTGATTCCACGACGTTGAGCATTTGAGTCGCGACCGTTACGAGTCGAACCCTGTCCCTTCTTATGTGCCATTGCAACACCTTTTCAGATATTCAGATCACACAGCTAAGTGTGAAGATGTAATTATATGTATTAAAGGATCAACGCTTTGAGAACTGGAAGCTCTTACGGGCTTTCTTGAAGCCGTATTTCTTACGTTCAACCATGCGACCATCACGAGTCAGGAAGCCACCACCACTAAGAATGTGAT
>JABJMI010000064.1 GCA_018659505.1 Planctomicrobium sp. | reverse complement strand
TTCCCTGCGATCAGCATGTGCTGAGATGTTCCTTTCCCTAGCCGCATCGTCTGCAACTTTGTAGCTCCGGCACGTCCGAGGGGGATCTCTAATTCATCGCGGGAATCGTGTGTCCAGATTTCATTCTTTGGTGGTGCGATACGATTAAAAGAGACTTCAACTTTTCTCGCATCCTTAGAGGCATCGCCCACCATGTGGACGATGGAAGTGAATTCCTGTGGTTCTGGGGGGGACTCAATTGTTATCGGCCAGGGGGATAGAATTTCTTCGGTGGAGTGAAAACTATCATCCTGCCACATGTAGGTGGTCATGTGTGGTTGAATATCGCTGAGTTCAAAGTTATTCGGCAGCGGCTTTGTCGGGTCCATATTCATCAACGTATAAACCCCACAGCGAGGTCCACTATTGATGATGCTGGTTAAGCGACGCGCTGCGATCTCGCTGAACTTGGCAGGGAAATCACTAATCACAAGGAAGTGATACGGTTCCGCAACTTCTCCCGCTGATTCGTTGTACTCCTCGATTGTCTGAAACTCGTTTCTCAAATAAGTCTGAAAGACATTCTCCATGTGTTCCGTCAGGTCTGCGAGCCGCGCTTCAATTTGTCCTGATTCAGTCCAGATTCGATTGGTGACCATCAATTCATCGTAGTCAGCCAAGTGCATAAAGCCGCCGAAGCTTTCGCCGAGATTGATTGGATCAATCATTGTGAATCGAAGTTTGCCGGGAGGAATTTGCAAGAGCAAACGCAGCATCATCGTTTGCAAAGCATTGATCGCCTGAGTCCGGGAATGATGATTCGGAGATTGGAACAACGTCGAGGCCTGCCCCGGAAAAGCAACCTCTCCAGGAACTTCGAATGTTGTTGTTCGAGGTTCCAGTCGAACATCAGTCGAAATTGCACCTGACCAATTCTGTAATTTGATGTTCAGATGTCCGTGCCGAATTCCTTTGGGCATTGTTTGCGGAGGTTCCCATTCTCCCTGAGCCAATTCTGTCCATGCCTGGTTGTTTTGCCGATCCAATGTTTGATTTGAGGAGACTGTTGAGAAGAAGGCTTGGCTTGCTTCTTCCCAGTTAGACTTCAACTGCATCCACTTTTCAGAATACTGCCGACTTTGAATCGACTGGAGTTCTTTCAATTCCTGCTCAAGGCGTCCAATCTCCGAGGTCCAGCGAGTATTCGTTTCATTCACACGACGATCATTTTCTGAATGCAATCGTTGTAATTGGGATTCGCGTTGAAGGATTGCCTGATTGCGATCCAGTTCGTAGCGATCCGTTTCATTCTTAATCCTGGTCTCTCGCTCTGCCTCGACTTCTTCTTTTTTTGCCGTCAATGTTGCTTCGTAGCGATCTAAAGCTTGATCTCTTTCCTGTTCAATTTTCTTTTGTTTAAGTGCCGATTGCTTTTCGTGCTTCTGCCGATCTTGCTCAGCGACTTTTAACCATCGTTGGTGAATCCATTCCGCATCAGCTTTCGACTGTTCGAACTGCCGGAACAGGTCCGAGAGTCGCATTGCGCCGAGGGAATACAGGATGAGTGTCATCAACAAGCCAGCGACCGCTCCTCCCCCAGCCGAGATCCCAATCCACGACCCTTGCAGTCGTGTTCCAGTGATTCCAGCTAAAGAGGGATCCACAAACAGGTAGACGGGGATGGAGATCGAGATCGCTAACGTGATGAATACGCAAAGACCGCGGAAACCTAAAAATAATTTCGGAAGCTTGACCGAACGAATCTGTGCTAAGAGATTCTCGGAATTCTCAAAAGCTGAATGAAACTGTTCATTAGCAACCTTTTTGTTTTTCAGTGGTCGCTCTGCCGGCGCTGTCTCTCTAAGCTCCAAGTTGAATTTTTCGCAACTTTCGCTCGCATTTCGATTGAGAACTTCCAGCAGATTCTCTTGCTCTGCCTGAGTTTTTTCCAGAACCGCCTGGTATTTCTCAAACTCACGCAGTGGACTGTCCTCAGCGGTGTCGTCCAAGACAGATGTCACGACCCACTCACTATCTTCTCGCTGACGTGTGAGTTGCTCGATTTCTTGATTCGCTTCTGCCTTGACGCTTCCAATAACGGATTCGTGAGAGTTTCTCAGGTGACCTAATTCAGACTGGAAGTGGTCCGTTACTTCTTGGACGACTGACTGGAATTCTTCTTCGTTACGATCTATCTCTTGATCTCGGTGTTCGATTGCAGCCTTAATTCTTGCATGTAATTCGAGTTGCTCAGCACTCGGACCGGAAGCCAATTGTTGCAGTCGCTGCTCGCGAGCTAGTCGCTTTTCGATATCAAGATTGAATTGAGTAAGAAGTTCTCCGTACTCAGACATGTCGCCCTCAGTCGCTTTCAAAATGTGTTCAGCAGTCTTGATCATCGAAGATCGCGCAGACCAAGGCAACTGTAGGGAACTTTTTAATTCAGATGTCGAACTATCTGAAGGGTGAAGATACTCATCTTTCTGTGAGATTATTGAAAGCATAGAGATGTTTCTCCTCAATATTCATTCTTTATAAATGCCTATTGATTAGAAACGGTGAAAGAGTCTCAGTATCAACCTATCAAAAAAGAACGGTCGGAAGTTTGACTTCCGACCGTTCATGAAATTGTTGAAAAATTCAACTTATTTAGTAGCTAAACTGCCGCTCAAGCTTTTCTGCACACGAGACGCAATAGCGGGCGTGTGGAATCACTTTTAGACGAGTCTTGGGAATCCCACGTTTTGAAGGTGGGCGTCCTGCTTCTTCGCAACCTTCGCAGACACCATAAGTTCCATCTTCGATGCGTTGTAAGGCTGCTTTGATCTCGAGAATAACTTCCTGGTCACTTTCCATGACACGAAGTGAGAAATCTTGTTCATAAGTCTCTGTGCCCAGCTCCGCCATGTGCGTGGGTGTCCGTGAATCAGATCCAGTTCCTAATGCCCCGGAAGAGAGCGTCTTGACGTCTCCTCTGAGTCGGGCAGCTAGCTCCAGGAGGAGTGCTTTGAACTGATCTAAATCTTTCTTCTTCAGCATCAGTGTGATCCTATTAGTTAGGCGGGAATCTAGATTGGAGATTGATAATTATTCCGAGATTTCAACTGTTTTTCAACCATAGGGTCAAGTTTCGCTAAACCTGATCTTAAACACTAATTAATCGACTGCCAATTATTTTTACAAGAATGATCGATTTGGTTAATAATTCTGTTTATTTACGGATTCACGTACGCTAAGACGAACGAATTGAGTGTTTTTATATTTTCATTAGAGATGACTCATAGAAAAATCGAGTGGATGGATGAAAACGAGCACCAAGCAACAAAGTCGCTATCACCAACGAGCCATGCAGCTTAAAAAGCTGGATATGAAGTATATTTCCTCAGAAGAATTTACAAATTTGAGCCAGAATAAGCTTAAAAATGCGTCACCAGATGCACTATTTGAGGGATCGAAAGGTTCAGATTCAGCAACCGGTCACGGAATGTTAGGAAGTCCGTTATTGACGTCTGACGGAGAAAGATGGCTCTTTAAAAAGATGAACTATCTCAAATTCCAGTTGAACGAGGCATGCACCAAACTGATCCCTCTGCGAGCAACCTGCAAGCAAATTGAACGAATTGAGGCTTTGCACAGTGAGATTTATTCGACCCGCTCGATGATTGTTGAAGCGAATACGAGATTGGTCGTATCGATCGCTCATCGGTTTTCAAATTCCTTGAATGAATCCGAAGATCTGATCAGCGAGGGGAATATGACTCTGATCAATGCCGTCGATAAGTTCGATTATAGTAGGGGATTTCGTTTCAGCACTTATGCGACACACGCGATTCAGAGACATTACTACAGATTTTTGCAAAGGAAGCAGAAAAAGAGAAAACGTGAGATCGCCACTTCGACTGAGTTACTCGCAGACATCATTCCTAATATCGAATCAGAGAATCCACTCGATTATAAAGTCGCAAATTCTTTGATCGAACGATTTCCCGATTGCCTGGATGATCGTGAGACCGTCATTATTCGCGAACGATTCGGTCTCAACGAAGAAGAATCATCTGAAACTCTCAAAGTGGTCGCAGAGAAAGTTGGTCTCAGCAAAGAGAGAGTCCGTCAATTACAGATGAGAGCAATCGAAAAACTTCAGGATTTGGCAATTCAGATGAAACTTCGATTAGATCCATCCTTTTGAAAACATCTTCTCGATTTTCGACCATGCCTGCAGAAAACTCCTCCAAACACGGGGGAGTTTTTTGTATTACTACACTACTGCTACTGAAGTAGAAATTGATTTTGCTTTATAGCTGCGTTCAAAAATCACGCCTGCTATGATTCTACCTGGATTTGATTCTTATTTTGTCATCAAAAGAGCAGGCTGAAGACAATATGCCATTGCTGAAGATAACTGGGGGTCGTGTTTACGATCCTAAGAACGGTGTAAATGGAAATGTTCAGGATCTCTGGATTCAAGATGGTCTTGTTATCGACAAGCCACTCGCTGCTGATGTGCGACCAGATCGTGAAATCGATGCAACAGGCATGGTTGTTATGCCTGGTGGAGTCGATATGCACTGCCATATCGCTGGACCAAAGGTTAACGCCGCTCGTAAGATGCGTCCTGAAGACAAACGCGATGCACCTAAAATTAAACGGACAAAATTCACTCGTTCCGGCACAACAGGCAGCGTTCCCAGCACATTTGCAACTGGTTATCTCTACGCCGGGCTAGGTTACACAACTGCCTTCGATGCAGCTGTTCCTCCGCTCGCTGCCCGACATGTACATGAAGAATTCCACGATACCCCCATCATCGATAAAGGATTCTTCGTCTTGATGGGGAATAATCATTATGTGATGAGACAAATCGCTGCTGGGGAAGACGAGAAACTAAAAGCATATATGTCTTGGTTACTAGGTGCAGCAAAAGGCTACGCAGCCAAGATCGTCAATCCTGGTGGAGTCGAGGTCTGGAAAGAAGGTGGAGGAAACGTTAATTCTATTGACTCCGAAGTCGGTAACTTCAACGTCACTCCAAGACAATTAATACATGGCATCGCCAAAACTGCCAACGAAATCGGACTGCCTCATCCGGTCCACATTCATTGCAACAATCTAGGTATCCCGGGGAATTATAAAACGACTCTCGAAACGATGAAGGCTCTCGAAGGTCAACGAGGTCATATCACGCACATTCAGTTCCATTCCTATGGTGGAGACGCTGATGACCAGGGGACGTTCTGCTCCAAAGTCCCTGAGCTTGTTGAATACGTGAACAACCACGAAAATATCTCCGTCGATGTTGGACAGGTGATGTTCGGAAAAACAACCTCGATGACAGGCGATGGTCCACTCGGATACTTCCTGCACAACGTCTTTGGTGCGAAATGGTTCAGCTCAGATACCGAGATGGAAGCTGGCTGCGGAATCGTTCCCATCGAGTACAAAGACAAGTCAATGGTCCACGCACTGCAATGGGCGATCGGACTAGAGTGGTATTTGTTGATTGATGATCCTTGGAGAGTTGCCATGAGCACCGATCACCCCAATGGTGGCTCATTCCTCGCCTACCCAGAAATCATTGCACTGCTAATGGAACGCTCTCGTCGGGAAGAAGTTCTCAAGCGAGTTCCTCCATCAGTTCGAGAGAATTGTACTCTCGGAGAAATCGACCGCGAATACACGCTCTACGAAGTCGCGATTATCACACGCGCAGCGCCAGCGCGCATGTTAGGCTTGAAACATAAGGGACATCTAGGAGTCGGTGCAGATGGAGACGTCACCATCTATCAACCAGAAGACGACCTGCAACGAATGTTCGAAATGCCGCGCTACGTGGTTCGACGTGGTGAACTCATTGTTGATGACTGCGACCTCCGCAGCGACTCGGAAGGAACACTCCTTCACGTCAATCCAGAATTCGATGAAGGTGTCATTCCCGACATCCAGGAATGGTTCGAAAACAACTACACGATCCGTTTCCGAAACTACCCCGTTGACATCTCATACTTGCATGAAAACAAAGTCATCGACTGCATGAAACAACCTTGATTGCCTTTCTCCCATTAAAAAAGTCGAGTGCAACCAATGTTGCACTCGACTCATTGAAGTTGTCAAGCAGCTATGTCGCTGCAGAAACAGGTGTTAGTAAGATTCTCCCATGACTTCGATTGGCATGAATGGATTAACTTGAATCCATTGGTTGTCGAAGATCGAATCAAGATTCTGTTGCACTCCGTTCTGGAAGAAGTCGTTAATCGTTTCGTCGTCAGCAGACATTCCGGTGGTTCCCGCTCCGAAAACGGCTGCTTGCACGAGACCTGCTAGACGAACGGTACGTGTGTTAGGCTTAATCGGGTCAGCGTTGTTATAAACACCATCTGTGGTAATGACATTGGTAGTCGTTGCTCCAGATGTGAGGAAGCGAATTTGATCACCATTACCAATTCCACCGGTTCCACTTGTCGCTGCGTTACCGTTGCCAGCAATCGTGTCTGGAGTTCCATCCTGATCGATATCAGCAGCACCGAAAACAAGATCGATGTAAGCGACAGGATCGTAAACCATGAACGAGTGACTACCGTCATTAGCAGTATCGCGGAATGAATTTGGCGGATTCATTTCGTTTGAACGGTGTGGATAA
>JABJMI010000065.1 GCA_018659505.1 Planctomicrobium sp. | reverse complement strand
GGAGTCACCTACTACGTTTTCGGACAAAAACCTGAGATCGAAACAATCGATGAGAGTCACCTGAATCAGGGCGTTCTCATCGAAACCGTCCAGGTTGGAACTTACAGCGGACCGGTCGATGTAAGCGTTGATGGCGAAGCAACCACATATCGCGTTGTCGAAGTAGGAGCCGAAGTTGCTGGGCAGATTGAGTACAAATCTGACAAAAGTCGCAGTGGTCATTACGTCAAAAAAGGAGAACTCCTCTTTAAGATTGACGATGAAAATTACCAGATCGCTGTCGATAGCCAGAAGGCACAACTTGAACAGATTGATGAGGAAATTCGGTCACTGAATGTCGATCTCGACAACCTTTCCACTCTGGTTACGCTTGCGAATGAAGAGTTAAAGCTACAGCAAGAATATCTCACCAGAACGCAGAATCTTTTTGAGAGAAACGCCACTACGGAAACCGAACTCGATAACGCAGAGACCAAAGAACTCGCTGCAAGAAACGGACTTCAAAAACTTAAGAATGAATCAAGTTCTAAACGGCAATCGCAAAAAACTGAAGCCGCAAGACTGAAAGTCGCTGAAGTTGCTTTAAGACGTGCTCAAGCCGACCTGAATCGCTGCACAGTGGTCGCCTCAATTACTGGAAGAATTGTTGACGATAATATCGAAGAAGGGAATTTTGTTGCCGCCGGTCAATTGCTTACTAAGATCACCGATGCCAGTCTGATGGAGATCCGTTGCCAACTGCAACCGAGCGAAGTCGCCTGGATTTGGGAACAACAAATCGTCCAACGAAGTAATATCGCAGCGAGTCAATCGAAGAACGAAGACCCGATTGACTTGATTCCAGTTCCTTGCGAGGTCGTTTTTGAATTCGGTGGAATTGAAACAATCTGGGATGGTGTTCTGACTCGCTTTGCCGGGACTGGCGTCAGTCGGGATACGCGAACTTTCCCAGCGCGCGTCTTGGTTAAAAATCCTGAACAAACACGGACGCAAACAAAATCTGGTGCAGCGGTCACGATATCACCCCCAACTCTCCTCAGTGGCATGTTTGTTGAAGTGCGAATTCCTGTCACGCCTGCACAACCGTTACTGAGTTTGCCAGTTGAAGCGATTCGACCTGGTGGGAAAGTCTGGGTTGCTGATCAAGAATCAAAGCTCCGAATCGTCGATGTCACAGTCGCCCGCGTGGTTGGTGACCAATCTCTGATTCGCCCTACGACTCAACTTTCTGAAGGAGATAAAGTGATTCTGTCGCCGATCTCCGCAGTCATCGAAGGGATGCCCGTTCGCGAATTTGAAGACGAACAACAAGCGACAGTTGAGCAAAACAGCAGCGAAGAGACAGCGAAGGAGAAGGCATGAAGTCGGTTGTCAAATGGGCGATTGAGCATACTCCCACCATGAACACAATCATGGTCGTCATTCTTCTTGTAGGAGTATTCTCTGGCTGGATGCTCCGCCGAGAAGAGTTCCCACAGTTCGACCTCGAGTTAATCTTGGTCTCGGTTCCTTACCCCGGCGCTAGCCCCGAGGAAGTTGAAACAGGAATCTGCCAGAAGATTGAGGAATCCATCCGTTCCGTTGATGGCATCAAAAAAGTAACGTCCGTCGCTATGGAGGGAGCTGCCAATGTCGTTGTCGAGGTACGTACTGACGTACCCGATGTGCAGCGAGTCCTCAGTGAAATTCAATCAGAAATCGACCGTATTCCCAGCTTTCCTGACCTCGCTGAAGAACCTGAAGTACAACAGGTCACGCTGCGAAATCCGGCGATTACAGTCGGGATCATTGCTCCTGATTCAGAACAGATAGATGCCGATTTACAGTTGCGTGCAGTTGTAGAAGAGATTCGTGATGACCTGTTAGAGATTCCGCAAGTTTCAGTCGCTGATATTGTAGGTGAACGAAAATATCAGATCGATGTCGAAATTCCGGAACAGACACTGCGGGAATACGGGCTGAATCTAACAGATGTTGCAACTCGGATTCGCGCTCGCAACTTGGAGCTTCCAGGAGGGAACATTCGTGCCAAGGGAGAAACATTTCTCGTGCGAGCAAAAGATAAAAAAATCTACGGAGAAGAGATCGCGAAGATTCCGCTCATCACGCAACAGAATGGTGTTGTCATCACAGTCGGCGATTTAGGAATCGTTAAAGATGAGTTCATCGACACGACGTCGATCAGCCGCATCAACGGAGAACCGGGGCTTGCCATCACGATGAAAGCGGGGGCGACTGAAGACTTACTTGCGCTGACGGAATCTGTCAATAAATATGTAGCAGAAACAGAACTCCCATACGGATACAAATTCACAACTTGGGGGGATGTTTCGATTGATGTTCGGGATCGACTTGATTTACTCACCCGAAATGGTCTGCAAGGATTGCTGCTCGTCTTCATTATTCTGGCACTCTTTCTGGAATTCCGCCTCGCCTTTTGGGTGGCCATGGGGATTCCGATCTCTATTCTCGGTGCCTGTATTATCTTATGGCAATTTGACCAGACGTTAAACATGCTCTCCATGTTTGCGTTTTTGATTGCATTGGGCATTGTCGTCGATGATGCCATTGTGGTCGGTGAAAATATCTACGCACATCGGCAAATGGGGAAACCATTTCATCAAGCTGCCATCGATGGGACGTTCGAAGTTTTGCCTTCTGTGACAACATCAGTCACAACGACAATTTTTGCTTTCATGCCGATGTTCTTTGTGACCGGGATCATGGGGAAATTTTTCGCGGTCCTGCCGGTGGCAGTCGTCGCGATGTTGGTGATTTCATTGTTTGAATCGGTTCTCATCTTGCCGTGTCACCTTTCTCACGGAGGTGGTAAGACGAATTCAATCGGGACTCGCATCAATAAATTTACAAACAAAATTCTCGAATTCGTCATTCAGCGAATCTATCTTCCGGTCTTAAAATTCTGTCTTAACTTTCCAATGATCAGCGTGAGTGGGGCGATTTTCATTGTGCTGGTTTCCGTCACATTGGTGATGAATGGAACGGTTCAAAGTGACTTTTTTCCTAAACTGGATGCCCCTGTCATTCAGGCGGCAGTCACTTTTCCTGATGGAACACCAAGTCGCATTACTGATGCGGCAACAAAAAAAATAGAAACAGCAATTCAGATCATCAACAAGAAGTATTCGACCGAGGATCAACCACTTGTGCTGATCACTCATCGTATGGTTGGCTCCTCCCCAGCTGCGCAGGGTCCAGGTGCCGCCATGGGAGGCGGCACTGATGGAGGACACACTGGTTATGTGTATGTGCAACTTGTCGGGAACGAATTTCGTTCAATTACCAGCAACGAAGTGGCACAAGAATGGAGAGAAGCGGTTGGACCAATCCCGGGGGTTGAAACTTTAACGTTTGGCTCACAAAATCATGGTCCAGGTGGGAAAGCAATTGAATTCAAACTTCTTGCACCACCAACAGATATGCACAAGCTTGAAGAGGCGATTGAAGACTCCAAAGTCGAACTTGCGAAGTATCCTGGAGTTCAAGATATCAGCGACGACTCACGTCCCGGGAAATGGGAAATTCAGCTGACCGAAAAAGAACGTGGAACCGCATTAGGCGTTCCACTGGAAGCAGTCGCGAGAACCGTTCGAGCAGCGTATTACGGCGAAGAAGTGATGCGGCTGCAGCGCGGACGACATGAAGTGAAATTGATGGTGCGTTACCCCGAAGAAGATCGGGAGTCACTTGCAAGTCTTGATGAAATTCGCGTTGATTCCGGTGACGGTATTCGCAGACCCATTACTGAACTTGCGAATGTGAGCGTGAGTCGCGGATATTCAGAAATTAACCGTATCGATCAAAGACGGTCGATCACTGTTTCTGCTGATCTCGATGGATCAAAAGGAAATTCCAAAGAGATCATCAATGACCTCAAGGCTAAATTTATTCCACAACTTCTGAAAGAGTATCCATCATTAAGAATTCGCTGGGAAGGTCAGCAGGAGCAAGATACTGAGTCCATGGGGTCGCTTAAAATAGGGCTCGCCGTTGCTATGTTTGCAACGTTTGTTTTGTTGACGATGGAATTCAATTCATACGGCCAGCCATTGATTGTGATGTCCATCATCCCATTCGGGATCATCGGAGCGATCTGGGGACATGCAATTATGGGATTACCGCTCACGCTTTTCAGCATGCTGGGACTCGTCGCCTTGACAGGGGTGGTGGTGAACGATTCAATTGTGCTCGTGGACTTCATCAACGCCCGTGTCAGAGCAGGAGTCGCCTTAAAAGAGGCAGCCATCGAAGCGGGGCAAAGACGATTTCGTCCTGTCCTGTTAACTTCATTAACTACCGTTGCAGGACTCCTTCCGATCCTCACCGAGAAGTCATTTCAGGCACAACTTGTGATCCCGATGGCGACGAGCCTGTGCTTCGGACTTTTGTTTGCAACAGCTTTGGTTTTACTACTCATCCCTACATTCTATGTGATGTACGCCAACGTCTTCGGCGTCAAAACCCATGACGAAATCTCAGTCAGCACGACTCCCAAAATAGAAGAAGAGCAGGAAGAATTAGTTCCTCAATTGCAAACATCCTGACTGTTCACGAGTTTGGGAGTTTTGTAGTCAACTAATGATTTCGGAATCAGAAATGGTTACGATGCTCCAAAGAGCCTTGGCACTTTCCTGTCTCGTCGTCATCAGGTGACAGCTTTTCAAAATACTTCTTAAGTCCTTAAGGGGATTGGAAGTTCTCTGAGTGAGTGCTGAAGTGATTGAAGGTCTCTGCGTGACCAAGTCTTTCAACCAAGAGCGTTTCATGAATTCCGTCGTTCAATTTTTTATTGTAATTGCGTTTTTCTCCTCGACGATTCTCGCACAAGCAGCATCTCAGGAGAACCCTCCAAATATCATCTTCATTCTTGTTGATGATCAGGGATATTATGACCTGGGTTGCTATGGAGCGACGGAAGTAAATACTCCTCATGTAGATGAGATGGCAAGGCAGGGGACACGTTTTACAGACTGTTATGCAGCTTCGCCGATTTGCAGTCCATCGCGTGCAGGCTTGCTGACAGGCTGTTACCCTCGCCGAGTAGGAAATGAGATTTGGGTGCATCGAGCGGACTCCTTGTCGGGGATTCACCCTGATGAGCTAACGCTCGCTGAGTTATTGAAAAATAACGGTTACGCAACAGCATGTGTCGGTAAATGGCACCTTGGGTTTCACGAACAGTTCCTGCCGAGGAATCAAGGATTCGATCATTATTTCGGTCTGCTACATAATCTTGACCCTGTCGAAGTCGTTTATTTCGAGGACAAGGGAGGCGTTCCATTATTACAAAATGGCGAGGTTGTGAAGCGACCTGCTGAACCCTCGGAACTCACGAAGCTTTACACTGATGAAGCGATTCAATTCATTGAACAAAACACAGAGAGACCGTTTTTTCTTTACATGCCCCATACCATGCTGCATCACCCTCTTGGAGTGAGTGAAGAATTTCGGGGAAGTTCAAACTGGGGAGACTATGGTGATGCCATTCAGGAACTTGACCATCATGTGGGAAGGCTCTTCGAATCCTTGAAACGCTTGAGTCTCGATGAGAAGACCATCGTTGTCTACGCTTCAGATAATGGTCGTGGACCGGGACGGACTTCCGATCAGAAGATTCGTGGCCGCAAGCTTTCGACTTACGAAGGGGGGATTCGTGTGCCAGCGATTGCCTGGGGACCAGGATTGGGATTACAGGCAAACACAGAATCAGCAGCGGTCGTGCGTGCAATGGATTGGTATCCAACTCTCGCGACATTTGCAGGCGTGAAGGTTCCCGAAGGTCGAGTGATAGATGGACGAGACCTCAGCCCGGTCTTGAAAGGGGAGACGAAATTCGTGCCTCCAGCAGGCATGAAGAAATCCCTAAATGCGACTGTCCCACTCCGTCGACGATGGAATCCGCCCGCGGAATGGGACTCCCTCATCAATCGGAATGAATACAACGATGCCTTCTTCTATCATGGCAGCCAAGGGGCACTTGCGGCAGTGAGGTGGAAGAATTGGAAACTCTATTTGAATCCGAGTCCTGAACTTTATGACTTGAAGGAAGACCCCGGTGAATTAAGCCTGGTACGGAATCAAGAAGTGATTCGCAAACTGCGTGGCATGGCAATTCTCTTTCAGGCAGAGATGCAGCGTGATGCACGTCCAGCAGGACGAGCATCACGACCTCGCTTGGATGGACGTACAGAAATCTCAGAGTCGATCCTTGATTCACTCGACTCGAAACTCGATGTGACATATGCCCAATACGGTGATCGAACGCTGGAAATGGATATTTACCGTCCGCAAGGAACTTGGGGTTCGTTGCCTGCGGTTGTCTGTATTCATGGTGGAGGCTGGGCGAATGGAAATCGTGCCAATCATAAAAATGTTGCACAGGCACTTGCATCCCGTGGCTATGTGGCTGCGACCATTTCCTATCGATTAAGTGGTGAAGCTCCATTCCCGGCAGCGATCCACGACTGTAAGGCGGCAGTTCGGTATTTGCGGGCTAATGCGGATGAATACGGCGTCGACCCCGAGAATATCGGAGCGATAGGACTTTCTGCAGGAGGACACCTTACCGCTTTGCTATCGACGACGACTGGAGTCAAAGAGCTCGAAGGCGATGGGGGCAATCAAGAATTTAGCAGTGCAATTCAGGCCGCTGTCCCGATGGGAGCACAAACGGATCTACTTTCAGAACGGACAAAAGAAATCTCCGCAACAGAAGACCGTGGGCAGATCTGGAGGCAATTTTTAGGAGGACCTCAAGAAGAGAAGTTAGTGACATATCGATTGGCGTCACCGCTTTATCATCTTGATAAGAGTGACGCTCCTTGCTGGTTCTTGAGCGGAGAACTCGATGATTCCAGCACTCATGCTGACCTATTTCGTGAACGATCTAAAACGCTGGGGATTCCATCCAATCTTACAATCATTCAGTCCGCACCCCATCCATTTTTTGGTAAACAGATTTGGTTTGATGAGATGGTCGAAGTCGCGGATGCCTTCTTTGCAAAGCATTTGAAAGGAGCCGAGGTAGACCGAGAAAAAGAACAGTGAGAAATTTGTAATCTTTAG
>JABJMI010000459.1 GCA_018659505.1 Planctomicrobium sp. | reverse complement strand
CGCTGCCATGTTGGATGAATTCTCAATCGATACTCCCGTGAATTTATGCGGACTTTCGATGGGAGGATATATCGCCTGGCAATTTTATCGAAACCATAGATCGAAATTGAAAAGCATTATTCTTTGCGATGCCAAAGCAGCCGCTGACAGCGAAGCCGCACAGCAAACACGTCGAGAGACTTCTGAGAAGGTATTACAGAACGGTCCCGGTTTCCTGGCAGAGGCGATGCCAGAAAAGTTGTTTTCTGCAGTGACACTTTCTAATAATCAAGCAGTGGTCGAACAAACTCAATCTGTTATTCGTAGCACTTCGCCCCAAACTGTTTCTGCTGCGTTACTCGGAATGGCTGAGAGACCTGATGTCACTGAAATGCTTCCGAAGATCGATTTCCCCACCCTTGTTGTCGTTGGCGAACATGACTCAATCACGACGAGCGCGGAGATGCAAGAGATCGCCAATACGATTCCAAATGCTGATTTCATTGAAATAAGAGACGCGGGACATATGTCTCCATTGGAGCAACCAGAGCAAGTCAACTCTGCAATCGCTGACTTTCTGAAGAACAGATAGCAGACAATTTCAAATCGTCCGCTTTCGTTTCATCGACATAAAATGCTTCAAGCTGGTAACGAGCCATGCGATGCAAAAGCATCCGGTCCACGCCAAAGAATTTAGAAAGACGACTTTAGAAAGACTCTCTGCTTGCCACATAAACTGCGACAGCCAAACGACTAACAAACTTCCGCCACAGTAGACCCACAACGACTGTTCGCTACAACGGAAAAACGGCGATAATAATCGTTGCCACTTCATTGAAAGTTGCTTTGGAAGAATTTCTTTGAAGATCAACGCAGCACTGACTGCGTGCAGATACCGAAGCGGTCCAAGGTTCGTTTTCTTGATGAGGAATTCTGGCAATGCGACTTCCAAACCGATGATTAAAAGCAAAACGCCATTCACCAATAGAGCAAGTGGGAATAACACTGTTCGGTTGATTTTGTTCTGTTTCCATTGCTCAGACGCATTGGCATAGATCGCTCCAGAGACAAACAGAAACTGCCAGGCGAAGGGATTGAAATAGGTAGCGACCTGAAATTGTTGGGGGAGGGAAATCGAGGGTGTTAGCTGCGAACCAAGATACAGGAGAAACGAACTCAAGAAGATCACTCTTGGGTATTTCCATATCCGATCAGGCAGGCAGATCAAACCAATTGCTAGCCAAAAATATAAAAGCAAGATACACAGGTTAGAAACACGTCCATTGATGGCAAACAATTTAACCATCAATTCATACCACGAACCTGCTAAGAAATGAGCAGGTAAAGTCTGGGCGACGACTCCAATCTGAAAGTACCGCACCATTGCAATCAGCAAAATTGCGGTCAGGAAATAAGCAACGAACAAGGTCACTGCGCGCCGCAGGCGATGGGTTGTACACGCCTGAAAAGTTCTCCGTTTACGAATACCGAAACCTACGACCACACCCGAGAGAAGTACAAAAGCTTCAGCCATGTCAGCCAGTCCCCATGAGACAGGCATCAGCGAACGCAAAGGATTTCCCGGTAAGTGGTCTGTCACTAGAATGAGCAAAGCAATCCCACGCACGAGATCAATTCGTAAGTCTCGTTGAGACTGGGGGATACTCATTATGGTTCTGCGGGGAAGTTAATGACTCTTGCTCGAATCCATTTTCTTCGGAAAGAGGATTACCACTGAGTCACGGAGAATAAAAACGAAAGCTCATCGCAATATTGGAATCAATGAAAACGTACGATGTTCGGAGGGTAATAAAAATGTTGTAGCACGTTGAGGAAACTTAAGAACATCAACCAACTGCGAATTCCACATTCTTACCTCTGTGCTCTCCGTGCCTCTGTGTTTCATTTCTTCGAATGATTGACAACGACTAAATTCGATAAACCTCTTGAGTTACAGACCAAGTCGACTTTCACTGCCACCAACCGGTTAATCATCGCTAGCAATTAACCTTTCTTCCGGAAAGGCTTTCTCGACAACCGCAGCACCACAAGCATCGCCGAACACGTTAACTGTTGTACGGAAGCGATCAAGCAACCAATCGACAGACAGGATCAGGCTAATGTATTGAGTATCCAAACCTACCGCAGTCAAGACGATGACCATCGTCACCAAACCAGCTTCAGGAATTCCGGCGGCACCAATCGCTGCCAGTGTTGCTGTGACGGCAATCACCAGTTGGTCTAGTAATGAAAGATCAACTCCGACAACTTGAGCGATAAAAATCGCAGCGACAGCTTCATAAAGCGCGGTGCCATCCATATTGATTGTCGCTCCCAGTGGAAGCACAAAATCGACAGACTTCTTCGAAACTCCACCTTCATCAACGGCAGATTCCATTGTCACGGGCAAGGTCGCAGACGAGCTTGCTGTTGAAAAAGCGGTTAAGAGCGCCTGGGACATTTGCAGCATAAACCGGTAAGGGTTTCGCCGAGTGAAGAAGTAGAATATCGCCGGGAGAGTGACAAAAGCATGAACTCCTAGACCAGCGAGGACTGTAAGAGAATAGCTTCCTGTCTTGCGCAGTTCATCAAAGAAAGTTCCCAGGATATTCGCCTGTCCAAACCGCGCCGCGACGAGACAGAAAATCCCTAGCGGAGCGAGCTTCATAATGAGCAGAATGAATGCCATTAAGGCTTCGTTCATTTGACCGACAAAGTCGATAATTGCTTGAACCCTTGTCCCCATCGTCGTCAGCAAACCGGCGAAGGCAATCGAGAAGACAATCAACGGAAGTAGCTGCATGTTGACGGCGGACTTGAAGAGGTTGTCCGTGAACATCATCAGGGTCAAGTTTTCCAGGATCCGTGAGACCCCCATATTTTTTTGTTCGACATATTCATGGTCACCAAAAACTTCAGCGACCTTGTCGTCAGTCAGACCAGTTTCTTTCGCAAGGTTCTCGTAGACGATTGCCTCTTTAGAGACTTCAGCTTCTGAGTATTTGGATTTCGTAGACTCATCGACTCCAATCCCCGGTCGCATGATGTTGACAAGAATAATTCCGACGATCACTGCTAGGACTGTTGTCGCGAAGTAGTACCCGATCGCAGCTAAGCCTGGCTTTCCTAGTTTGCGGACATCGCCCAAACCTAAAATGCCTGCCATGACAGATGCGACGACCAGCGGAACGACGAGCATCTTGAGGATTCGCAGGAAAATTTCTCCGCCGAGCTTCAGTGGAATCAGAACGTAATTGGCACGTTCGACCATCGTTTGCTGGTGAGCGACGATGTTGTCCGCCAAGTCCTTTGGCTTCGGAGCATCAGGACGATTAGCAATATCAGCAACGGGGTCCAATCCCACAGAGACAATCGTCGGCAACAGCATTGCGACCACAATTGCCAAGACAATTGCGATTGCGATTTGAATTGTTAAAGCGTGGTCGCCGCGTTTCGAAGCCATGCTGGTCCACTTTCTTTGGTCGGTAATATCTGTTGAGAGTTCCAAGCAAAATTATTGAGATCACTTCAGTACATAATCTCAATCTCTAAAACTGTTGCAGAGGAGAGATACAACAATTTATTCCTTATGGGAAATTGACCCATTTGTCTACTCAGTTTTCTCTCAGTTTTGAATCAGACTAACAAATCACAACGGATTAAGAAATCTGCCCAATACAGACTCGCGTTTCTGAATTCAGTACGGCACAATCAATTAAAACTGCCAGAAGATGCCACTTAACGTCTTTTACTATTTGAGGAAGTCATGAATAACGTCGTCTGCTTTGTACTCGGTGGAGGAAAAGGAACCCGGTTGCAACCTCTGACTTCGGAGCGTTCGAAGCCAGCAGTCCCCATTGGAGGGAAATACCGACTTATCGACATCCCGATTTCTAACTGTATCAGTAGCGGAATTCGACGCACTTATCTTTTGACGCAGTTCAACTCCGTCAGTTTACATCGCCACATTCGTCAATCCTACAACTTCGATCCCTTCAACGGTGGCTTCGTCGAAATTCTGGCGGCGCAGCAAACCAATGATGGCTCCGACTGGTATCAAGGAACCGCTGATGCAGTCCGCAAACAACTGAGATATCTTCAACAACCGGGCATCGACTATGTCTTAATTTTATCCGGCGATCAGCTGTACCGAATGGACTTCGAGAAGATGCTCAAAGTCCATCAAGACAATAATGCAGACGTGACCATTGCCACCTTACCGATTGATAAGGAAAAGGCATCTGACTTCGGAATCACACGACTTGACGACAACGGACGAGTCATTGGATTTCTGGAAAAGCCACAATCCGAAGCGGAACTCAAACACGTGCGCACGAGTCCAGAATGGATTGAATCCCAAAACGTCCCCAGCAACGGTCGTGAGTATCTGGCCAGTATGGGGATTTACCTTTTCAATCGCGACACCCTCGTTGATGCTCTTGAGAAAACAGATTACGAAGATTTTGGCAGAGAAATCTTCCCGGCAGCGATTCGTGCCAAGCACGTTCAGGCGTATCTTTTTGATGGATACTGGGAAGATATCGGAACAATCAAAGCCTTTTACGAATCTCAACTGGAAATGGCATTGCCGACACCACCATTTGAGATGCACCAGGCAGATTCTCCGATCTATACACGCCCTCGCTTTTTGCCTTCCACAAGAATTGATTCTGCTCAAGTCACGCAAAGCCTCGTCTCTGATGGTTGCGTAATCCATGCAGGAGCCAAAATTCAAAACAGTTTAATTGGTCTACGAAGTCAGATCGGAAAGAATACCGTCATCGATGGAGTCGTTCTGATGGGTGCGGACTATTACCCTTCTGATAAGCGTGCTCAACTTTCCGCTGCGGGCGGTCCAGAGATTGGGATCGGCGAAGGAACACACATTGAAGGAGCCATCGTCGATAAGAATTGTCACATCGGAAAGAATGTCATCATTCGAAAACCAGACGGTTGCCCAGAAAACGCTCGCTGTGGTGATGTGATCATTCGAGATGGAGTCATTGTTGTACCGAGATGCTCGATCATTCCAGATGGCTGGAAGTTGGAGAACCCAGTCGCTTGTAAATTCTAGCGAGCGAATACTTCCAGAGTTAGTGTGACTCTTTGTGTTCACGGCCGTAATTGTGAGAAAACATGGGTCGAACTTCTACCAGTTCCAGCGAGCGGGGTGCGTAAGCTCCCTGTCCGAGTATCGTGGGATACATGCCATGGTCGTACGGCATTGAGTTCAGAACTGTGACGAGAACGGCAAGCCAAGTGAAACTGACAAGGTTTGAGGTGTTCGATTTGGTTACCGTCTTTGCAATTTCGTAACCGTTGAGAACATCGAGATACTTGTGAGTTTTTAAGCCAAGAAGTGGAAACACAGAGGAACAGAGGTCACAGAGTCAGTCAAGAAACACGTTATCGCTCATGGATTGAAGGGCTCGAGAGTCTCTTTACCACGAAAAACGCGAACCACACGAAAGAAAAGAGATATAACTGACCGGATGAAATTGCCAAATCTGTGAGATGTTCAACGGTCTAAGCAGGTTTGTCAGTCACGACATTCTTTTCGTGTCATTTGTGTGTTTCGTGGTTAGACAATAAATTCAATGACATGAACTCCATGTCCTCCGTGTTTCAGAATATTCATCTCGTTCGCTGAAAGTTTTGAGTCTGTGAACCTAAGCGAATGAGCGAGTGTCATTCTGCTTTCCTCAGCATTTCGGAAGTGGTATTAGGAAATATTCTTGTTAGAACACAGTTCGTTGATCAAGAAAAAATTTAAAAACGCTCTACCGAAGCAGAATTCTAAAACGAAAACTTTACTGTGATCACGACCTCAAAGCCTTCGAATGAGACTCATCCAACAGCTACGGTGCTCCCGGATTTATCCTTATTCGGTGTCACCTTAATCTGGGGCATTAACCTGCCTGTGATGAAGGTCGGCTTGGATCACATTGATGTTTATGCGTTCAACGCTCTACGACTCCTCATCTCTGCGATTGTATTGATTATCTTCGCTCTGAAAAACAAGGCGAGGAAACCGTTTCATTTTTCCTGGAAGGTTCTCTGGCAGATCTTTCAATATGCGTTCCTCGCATCGGGTCTGTACCAGGTCATCTTCCTACTGGGAATTGCGAATACGACATCGGGAAACGCGTCTCTGATCATGTCGACAGTCCCGATGTGGACAGCACTCCTTGCTTTAATCTTCCTGAATGAGCGACTTGCAAAATTAGCCTGGGGCGGACTATGGATCGCCTTGGTAGGCACGATTATTGTGACTGCCCAGAACAGGTTGAATGGCAACTCTGAGTATTTACTCGGGAATGCAATCATGCTTGTGGCTGCCTTCACATGGGCGTGTGGAACAGTGAAAAGCAGGCACTTATTAAATACAATTTCTCCGTTGACTCTGTCTGCAATCGCATCAGTGATGATGTTACCGCTGCACTTCGCACTGGCGGCATCCAGCTTGCGGGAAAGCTTACAAGTTTTACCGCAAATTGAAGTCTGGTTACCGCTGTTGTACTCCGGCATCTTCTCAACAGGCATCGCATTGTTTATGTGGAACTACGGAGTCCGTGAAGCAGGTGCAGCTCACGCAGCGGTGTTTCAGAATTTAATTCCGGTGATCGCCTTTATTAGCGCGTGGATCGTTCGAGGCGAAACGATCTCGGTTTCTCAAATGATCGGAGGCGTCCTGATCATTGGCGGACTCATTGTGATGAGAAAATCTCGATCACGACAGATGAGAGCCGCACAACAGATTGAGTTGCAAGACGAGAACTTAGCTGAGAAAAATAGACTCAAACAACCTCTGGCTATGACTAAGTAACATTCATGGGAATCGTCAAATCGAATGATTGGCTCTGCTGAAATCGACTAAAGAGCCATCTTCATTGGATCTGTAAATTCAGCCAACAAGTTCAGGAAGAGGTTGGGTTCCGGGTTCGATGAATGATCTGGGGACTCCCCGGAAATCGAACAGCCGCTCGGACTCAACGTCGATTCCTAAATTGTGATAGATCGTCGCGAAGACTTCTTGAAAGGTAACAGGTCGATCATCAGCTTCTCCTCCAAGACGATCAGTTGAACCAATGACTTGACCAGTTTTCATTCCGCCGCCAGCGAGTAAAGCTGAACAAACTCCTGGCCAATGATCTCTGCCCGCCTTGTCATTAATTTTGGGTGTTCGTCCAAATTCTCCCCAGACGACGACCGTAACGTCCTCGTCGAGTCCGCGTTCATGAAGATCCTCAATGAGAGCCGTGAGTCCTTGGTCAAAGATCGGAAGCTGTTTTTTCGCAATGCCAAAGTTGTCTCCATGCCAATCCCAGAAACTGTAATTGACAGTCACCACTCGTGCCCCGGCTTCGACAAGTCTTCGAGCGGCTAGAAAGTTTTGCGGACACATCGGGGCAGCGTCACCTTGAGGTTTTGTATCGTCTTGCACTCCGTATCTTTCACGTGTTTGCTCTGATTCTTGAGAGACATCCAAGGCATTAAATAATTCTGGTGAAGTCAGAATATTCATTGCTCGACTGGTGAATGTATCCATGCCAGCCATGGTTCCGGAGGCATCACTTTCACGGCGAAATCGGTCGATTGTCGACAGTAGCTGCTGTCGATCTGACAATCGTGCTGGTGTGATCCCTTGCAGAACTAAATTGTCTCGTCCCTCTCCTTTGGGAGAGAATGAAGAATGTCCAAGCCCAAGAAATCCTGCACTTGGCTCGTTGTATGGCTGATGTTTCGTTTTGTAGCACAAGCTAACAAAGGGTGGTGTATCGAGTCGAACTGGTCCCTGAAATCGGCTCACCACCGAGCCAAAGTGAGGCCAACCTCCGGCCGCTGCATTTTGCTCGTGGTAGCCTGTCATGCATTGATAGGAATAGTGGGCATCTTTCGCTCCAACCATTGAGCGTATGGGGACAAGCTTATCCATATTTTTTGCTAACCCGGGCAAGAGTTCACAAATTTGGATCCCTGGAACATTCGTTT
>JABJMI010000066.1 GCA_018659505.1 Planctomicrobium sp. | reverse complement strand
TATGAACCGATGGAGATCTGTGCCTGGGTCGATATGAAAAACTCTTTCCAATCGGCGCTTGCTTCTTCCAGATCGGTCACTCCTATGATCGCAGTGGCAAAGTTTGGCGCACTCGGGCTTGCTATTCTTAAGTCGCTGACGATGCCAGAGTCGAAGTCGTCAGCTAAGCACCTTGCTAACAACGATTCTTCAAAGCTGCGAAAAGTATGAACGCACGGAGTTTCATGGGAGGCAAAGAGAGAGTTGATCCATTGCTCTTGACGTCTATCGGTGTTGTACCAGACGACACGTTCCGCCTCTTCTTCATACAGCGGATCTGCATCTGAACGGTTGAAGATTTCTTCAATCGTGAGCAATCCCTGAGAAGTTGGCAGGCGATAGGACTTCTTGAGAATCTCACGAAGTCGATAATTTTCCAGGGCTGCTCCAGCTAGAGTGTAGCGATGCCAATTGACGATCGATTCCATACGCTGGGGATCACCGTCCAGCAGTTCTTCGAAATGTCCGAACAAGACATCTTCGAGGAGTGCGGAGACTAGGTCAAATTTTTTGTTCCGAACTAAATCTTCGCGGCTCGCTGTCGGGGAACAATCATGTAGCTCTAAACAGCCTCGAAGGAAGGTAGCCCAAGGTGGAAACAGCCCTTGGATTTTTCGCGAGATGACCATGCGTCGCACGGTAACCATAACGGTCGCTGTTTCACCGAATCCCGGAAGTCTTTGCGGGCTAACGTAAAGAGCGCCAGCGATGGAAACCGGACGTTCAATACGGATTGGAATCACATCTAATGGTGTTTCATCGAAGTATGCTTGCAATGCTAACTCGGTCGTTTCACGATCTTGGGAGGGTTCAAACCAGGCGGCTTGAATGACGTTGATTCGGGAAACTGAATCGTTGAGGTAGATAGGAATCGGAAGAAAATCGGCATGTTCTTTGATGGCGGATTCGACAGCATCCTCGTCTTTTGCAAGAAACTGATAGTCGGGTTTCAACTTCAGAGTTACGGTTGTGCCTGGTTCGGTTCGATCTGTTTTCGAAATCTCGATATCAGTACCGGCTCCTGCTTCCCAACGAACAGCTTCATTCGCTTCTTCATTTCGACTTTCAACAATCAATCGATCAGCGAGCATAAAGGCGCTGAAGAGTCCGACTCCGAATTGACCGATGAGATCGCCTTGATCGCCACCCTGAGCCAGATGTGTCAGTTCTTCGCCCCGCTTGATGAGACCGGTGATCCCCAATCCCAAGGTTCCCAAATACTTTTCGGCTTCCTCGACGGTCAGTCCGATGCCATTGTCCGAAACGGAAAGAGTTCCCGCTTCGGCATCCTGATGAACGTCAATTCGTCCTTGGAAGTAAAGGTCGGTTCGACGTCGACGCATGATGTCATCGTGGGCGTTCTGGAGAAGTTCTCGAATGGGAGTGTCGTGCCGGCTGTACAACGACGCTCCCATGATATCTATGATTCCAGCGATATCGACTTGAAAAGGAATGGTGCGCTGCTGTTCGGACATTGGGGCTTTAGAACTTTTGATATGTGGTGCTACTGATAGTTACAACGTAATCGGATCGGTCGATGTGACAGTGAGAGAAACTCGATACCGGTTCTGATTTGTGGATGATCTTGTTAAAAACTCTATTCTATAAATATGTTTTGATTGCTCAGGCTTTCAAGTTTAGCGGTGCAAAGTTGATGGTACAAAGTCAATTTAATATTCAACACGTTTCTTGAATTGTTATCGTTTCGTTCCATTAATTTTGAAGACTCAATTGAACATACAATAGATTCGCATCGTTACTGTGATAGATCGAGCAATAAGAAGTTTCGTTGTAAGGTGAAGCATGTCGGATTTTTCAATCACTGGGGCAGAAGTCAGGCGACTTTCGCAAGAGTCGCGAGGTGCGAAAGATGGGAACTGGAAACGATGGGGAACATATCTCGCTGAGCGTCAGTGGGGGACCGTTCGAGAAGATTATTCTGAGCATGGTGAACCCTGGAACTATTTCACTCACGATGATGCGACCTGGCGAGCCTATCGCTGGGGAGAGGATGGTATTCTGGGATGGAGTGATCGCAAAGGACGTCTGAATTTCTCTGTCGCGCTCTGGAATGGCAAAGATCCCATCCTCAAAGAAAGGTTGTACGGACTCAGTGGACCAGAGGGGAACCACGGAGAGGACGTCAAAGAATGCTATTACTATTTGGACGCAGTGCCGACGCATTCCTACGCTAAAGGGCTTTATAAATACCCTCAGCAAGAGTTTCCTTATGCTCATTTGGTGAAGGAAAATAAACATCGTTCAAGGGAGCAACTTGAGTACGAACTGACCGATACTGGCATCTTCGACAATAACGAATACTTTGATGTCTTCATCGAATACGCCAAAGCGGCTCCTGAAGATATTTGCATGCGAGTGACTGTTGCCAATCGCAGCGAGAAGATGGAGAGAGTTCATGTGCTGCCGCAGTTTTGCTTCCGAAATACGTGGTCACACCCCAATGATTATGAAGTCGATTTAGCTCGTCCACGACTGACTGCTGTGGCTGGTGGTGGTTTGTTGGCTCAGCATGAAAGTTTGGGACGTTACCGAATCTTTGCGGACTTGGCTCCGGATGGGATGAAGCCGAATTGGTTGTTCACTGAAAATGAAACAAGTCCGTCTCGCCTGCAAGGGATGCCGACTCCGCGAGGAGGTTGCAAAGATGCTTTCCACCTGTACGTTGTGCATGACAATAAAAAAGCAGTCAATCCATATGCCTATGGAACGAAAGCCGCTGCTGTCTATGTTCTGGATGTGCCTGCACTCAGTTCGGTTTCGATTCAATTACGAATGACGCCTGAGTTCCAGGTTCTTCAAGTTCCGTTTGGAGAGGACTTCGACCGGATCTTTGAACGACGAAAAGAGGAAGCCGATGCTTTCTACAACCTGAAAGTCAGTCCCGGACTCACCAATGAAGAAAAGCTAGTCTTACGGCAAGCGCATGCCGGCTTGCTGTGGACAAAACAATTCTACTGCTATTCAGTCAAGGACTGGCTGAGTAAAGGGTCGAATCGCCCGATCTACAACTTCGAAACGCAACAGGTTCGCAATGAAGACTGGTCTCACTTGTTCAATCGCGATGTCATTTCGATGCCGGACAAATGGGAGTATCCCTGGTACGCTGCTTGGGATTCTGCGTTCCATGTGATTCCTTTTGCGAATACGGATATCGATTTCGCAAAGGACCAGCTGACGATGTTTCTGCGTGACTGGTACATGCACCCCAATGGGCAAATTCCGGCTTACGAATGGAACTTCAGCGATGTCAATCCACCAGTTCATGCTTGGGCATGTTGGCGTGTTTATCAGCAAACCGGTCCACCAGGTCAAAGAGACAGAGTGTTCCTGGCGAAAGTCTTTCAAAAACTATTGTTGAATTTCACTTGGTGGGTGAACAGAAAAGATGTGCGCGGTCGGCATGTTTTCACCGGAGGTTTCCTCGGGCTGGATAACATCGGAGTCTTTGACCGCTCGAAACCACTTCCGACAGGTGGACATCTGGAGCAAGCAGACGGAACAGCCTGGATGGCGTTTTACTGTTCGAGCATGTTGTCGATTGCCTTTGAACTTGCAGACGGTAATCCTGCGTATTCGATGATCGCTTACAAGTTTTTCTCGCACTACATTTCGATCGCGGAAGCGATGAATTCGTTA
>JABJMI010000067.1 GCA_018659505.1 Planctomicrobium sp. | reverse complement strand
TCGAGTAAAGCTCTGCATCGGTCAGAGTCGTCACGACCAGCAGATGCTTGACGCGAAACCCCGGAGTCTCAATCGTGATGCGTGCTTCGCGAATTGAAATCGTAGCTGGAACATTGCGTGCCGTCTCTTTGTCGATCCATTCGGGACGTGCCGTTTTCTTCCATTGTACGATGTGATCTTCTTTTCCAAGTCGCTGACCTTTGTGGAAATCGACTTTGCGTGAGACCGAAATGATCGACACCAGATCAACTCCGCGTTCCAGCCAAAACGCAATATCCCAGTACCCCGAATAGTACCGATCGCCCATCAGAATATCCTCAGGCGAAAACAGATCGGCCAACCCGCGCAGCATGGCGGTCTCGCCTGTTCCTTTGCCTTTGTATGGTGAAATCGCAGCGTCGAGGACCGTTCCTACTGACAATGAAAACACAACCAGAATTCTGACAAGTGGGTAATGTGATCCCGGCTGAAGTCCATTCTGAAGCGGATATTCCTGGCGATTTTGGCAGTGTCGGCAATCTTCAAGGTCGATCCATCGACGATGCGAACACGACGAGAATGCCATCGTCGGTTATCGTCTGCGGTCGCTTCGGTTTGTTGTCCCGACTGTCGAGCCAACCACCAGAAAATCGCTCCAGAAAGGCGCAACCGTGCTTTGCAATACCCTCCTGTATCGGCTGAGCACTTCGACTTTCCCGCCACGGTCCGGTGAGTAATCAGCCCATTGACAGCCTGCTGGCAACTGCCATCGGCGCCAAGAAGCTAAGCGACGAACGTCAGGATTGTCGTGAGTGGTGTGTACAAGATCGCACGGGTCAAATACCCTGCTTGAGTACAAGCCTCATCGACCATTTCCTGTGAAATCAACGTTGATAAAGGAAGCTCTCCCGACTTAAGATTTCTAAGAGCAACTGCGAATCCATCGCGCATCGAACGACCTCCTTGCATTCGGTTCTTGTGAGAAAAAACCATTGTGCACAGGAGGTCGTTTTTTGAAATAGCAAATCCTTCCACAACAACAACTTACGCCCTCTGTCAGTACCATTCAAGGTTAGAATGAGGGGGCAAACTGCGGTTTCGATCACTCTGACCACAGTACAACCACAATCGAACGAGACACTCATTTATGAACGATCCTAAGTGATGTCCGCCAAGTAACAGATGGTGTATTACGCAAGTCGACAACACGGAAGACAATGAATTGTTACTAGTACAAACCACTAGGTGACGACTCGTTCAGACTCAATATAAAAGCCAAGTCGAGACCAGCTGTGACACTGGTCTCGACTTGGCGAGTGCTCGATTATTCCGCCCCGTAAAGACTGCACTCTTATTCAAGAGTGAACTGGAATTCCCCATCTTCTCCGACGTCGATGGTCGCTTTGATCGTTGGTTCACCGGCTGCCATGCGGGAGAGGAATTCTGCTGACATTTGCGGCAACATCGAACCGGTTAGGATTTTGTCGACGTTTCTCGCTCCACTATCAACCTCAGTACAGCGACTGACAATGTGATCGAGAACGGCATCCGTCCAGGTGAATTCAGCATCGTGGTGCTCTTTCACACGTCGAGCAATTTTACCCAGTTTCAATTCCGAAATCTGACGTAAGATCTCATCTTTCAACGGCAGGTAAGGGACAATTGTCATCCGTCCGAGGAATGCCGGTTTGAAGCTATTCAGCAACTCTGGATGCAATGCTTCGGTTAATCCTTCAACGTCCGGCATTGTTTCTTCATCTGCACAGAGTCCCATAATAGTGTCTGTTGCAGCGTTAGAGGTCATCAAGATGACAGTATTGCGGAAGTCGATATCACGACCTTCACCGTCCTTCATATTTCCTTTATCGAAGACTTGATAGAAAATGTCCTGCACACCGGGATGCGCTTTTTCCATTTCATCGAGCAAGACCACGCTGTAAGGTTTGCGACGAACAGCTTCGGTCAAGACTCCACCTTCTCCATAGCCGACATAGCCCGGAGGAGATCCCATTAACATCGAGACTTTGTGCTCTTCTTTGAACTCACTCATATTGATGGTGGTCATGTTCTGCTCACCACCATAGAGGAGTTCTGCCAGTGAGATCGCGGTCTCTGTTTTTCCGACACCACTGGGACCGACGAGGAAGAAGACTCCGATCGGGCGATTCGGGTCGGTCAAGTTTGCACGGGAAGTTTGAATCGCTTTGGCAATTGCCTCTAGCCCATGATCCTGCCCGACAACACGTTCACGCATTCGATTTTCAAGATTCAGGATCGTATTAATTTCGTCGCTGACCATCCGACCAACAGGAATACCTGTCCAGGAGGAGACGATTTCTGCAATCGCCTGACAGTCAACACAGGCTTGTAAGAGAGGTTCCTCACCTTGAAGCTCTGACAGTTGCTGATTCAGATCAGCCAGTTGCTTCTGCAAGCCTTCTCTTTCTTCTGGAGTAAGTTCCTTTTCTTCCTCAGCAGGTGTTTCTTCTGCTTTTGCTTCCTCTGGTTGACCGGTGATCGGTGAGACCATCTCTGCCAGGGAATTCCCAGAAAGTTGCGAACGTACTTTTCGAATCTGTCCGACAAAGTCTCGCTCTTTTTCCCATTGTTCTTTCAACGCTTCGTAGTGAGCAATGGTATCTTCTTTTTCTTGAGCGAGCTTGTCGATCTCATCTTGATTGTCGGTTCCTGTGGCAGCTTCTCTTTCCAGAGATTCGATTGCAATTGTTTTTTGATCAATGGTCCGCTGACAATCTTCGACGGCAGCCGGAGTCGCTGAGTGTCCGATGGCAACCCGAGCACAGGCAGTATCTAACAGGCTGACAGACTTATCGGGTAACTGCCGACCGGTGATGTAGCGACTGGAAAGTCGCACGGAATCCTCGATGGCTTCGTTGAGGATTTCTACATTATGATGAGCCTGCAAAGTTGCAGCGAGTCCCCGCATCATGTTGATCGCTTGTTCTTCGCTTGGCTCTTCGACTTTGACGACCTGAAATCGTCGTGCCAATGCGGCATCACGCTCGAAGTATTTTTTGTACTCTGCCCATGTTGTGGCTGCGATTGTTCTTAACTCTCCACGAGCCAATGCTGGTTTAAGTAGATTGTCTGCATCTCCTTGACCAGCGGCTCCACCTGCCCCAATCAAGGTGTGGGCTTCATCAATAAAGAGGATGATTGGCGTCACGGAGCTGTTCACTTCTTCAATCACCGACTTGAGACGGTTTTCGAATTCTCCTTTGACGCCAGCCCCTGCTTGCAGCAAGCTTAGGTCGAGCGTTCGGACTGCGATGTTTTGCAACGCTGGAGGAACATCCCCTTGAGCAACTCGCAAAGCGAACCCTTCAACAACCGCCGTTTTACCAACACCAGCTTCACCGGTCATAATCGGGTTGTTTTGCCGACGACGAGTCAGGATGTCGACAATTTGACGAATCTCACGGTCTCGACCCAGCACTGGATCAATTTTTCCGTTTCGTGCTCGATCAGTTAAATCAATGGTGTATTGATCCAAAGATGGGTGCTTCGACGGACCTTTTCCTGCTCCGCCTCCGCTGCTTCCAGAAGATGTTGTGGTTGGTTCTGAGTAAACTGCTTCAGATGATTCTGAAGTGATGTCCAAAAAATCTTTGGCGAGGGCTTCGGCAGAGATTTTCTGTAGTTCCGGTGAGAGTCCGCGAGCAATTTGACCTAATGAACTATCACTCAGCAACGCCAGGATTAAGTGACCTGTTCGAGTCCGTGGTGCTTCATAATTGATGGAGCCGAGTAACCAGGCTTCACGAGCAAGATCAACAATGTGTTGCGACAAAACTGGCTGGGAAGAGTTGCCAGTTTTGAGTCGGTCGCACGCTTTCGTTAAGTCTGCTCCCAGGCGAGAAAGGTCAATTGAGAACGCAGCACAAATTGCATGAATATCCGTCTTAGAGCCTTCGAGAATTTTCAGTAACCAATGTTCGATTTCAACATTGTAATGAGTTCTGGAAAGACAAAGCCCAGCAGCGGCCTCAAGAGTTCTCGTGCAAGAATCATTCAATTTCGAAATGAGTGACTTCAGTTGTAGATTCGCCATAATTACGCCCGGTACTAATAGTGCCTAAGAAACATTGTTGGTAAACGCATCGTCTTCAGTGCATAAGTAGTTTGCAACCCTCAGTCCATTGTCATTACTAAGATTAAATGATGTGAAACTGGGATTAGTGTGCCTGGGATGTTGCCTGTGGTTGGAAAGGTCTCCCTCCGAATCCGAAGCGGAAGCAAACGTCGTTTAGGATTTTTTCTGGGTCAGGAGATCCTAGCCAAGTCGTTTGTCCTAAGGCTAACGGGTTCGGACTTCCCTGCGAAAACTCCATCGGCGGAACACGATCTGCCCGAACCTGAAGTTGTACCTCGAAATCTAAATCGCCTCCTGCAAATCGATGAGTCATCTCGACCAGCGAATTCATTTCAGACATTCCCGGAAGGAATCGCAGAAATTCAACCCAGCGTAGTGGACCAATCTCAATCCGAAAGAGACTTTGCAAGTCGCGAAATTTGGTGCCAATGATTGCGTCATTTCCGAGAGAAAGGTTTTGTCCTTCGGGAGTATCAGGTCTGGGGAAACTCGATTGGTTCGTTTGTGTTAAATAAATCCAACGACTGCAAAACTGAATAACTTTTGCTGTCACTCCATAATAGGATGAAATCAGCTGCTCTAGTGAAATTGCGTTTCTTTTTTGATTGGCGAACAAGCCACTGTAAAACAGCAATGCTTCATCGCGGAACGAACTGCGATTACTTAGCCCTTCTCCCCCATGCCCCGTCAAACTGATAAGAGACGTTGTGACAGGATCTTCTTGTTTGTCTCCAAGGCGGTTCCGTTCGTAAATGAATGGAAGTCGATATTTTTGCCAGGACTGAAAGAAAAATGAGATCGCACGATTATTAAAAAGATCCAGGAAATCTCTGAGAGCGTAATCTTTGTTTCGCGTATGAGACCGTTCAATGACAAGTGAAGAATAATGATCTGGTAAGACTCCAGTGGGACCAGTCAGCCCAAAGAAAGAAACGGTCATGTCAAAATACTGAATCTCCTCGTCGATAGACTCAGTGCGAATTCTGGAGACTTCGCTCGCCTCAAACGAAAGTGATTGCTTCGAGCGAAACCGAATCATGCTTTCCGAAAGATGTACGTCTTCTCCAAGAAGCTTCGGAGATCGAGACGTCTGATCCGTGAGGAAGACATTCTGAATCAGGCGAACTGCCTGATAAAATTCAAATTTCTCGGGAGCACGTTCCAACTGCCTGACTAAACGAGCGGTCGATTTCCCGTCCTCGGTGCCCATGTCCATGGAGCGATTCCCTTATCCTGGTCTTCATTTGTTGTTGCGACCAATTTTGTGAACGAGTTAATCGATGAGTACATCGACAGAAATCTTTCTAAGACACTGCAAAAGACATATGCACTATCTCCAGAAAAACTTTCTTGATCCAGCAACAGGTTGATTTGCGTCCCACGAGCAAATGCGCCTCCAATCCGTTCGACGCATGGTTCAGAAGAAACTTCTAAAATCCCGGAAATTACTTTTTGCGCTTGAGTCGAACCACGCGGATCATTCAATTTGAGAATCTCCTTTAATGCAAGAGTTCCCTCGCTGCCTGAAAGAGACAAGTGATTCAATGAGAGCTGTGAGACAAGTGGCCACAAGTTTTTTGCTCCCATATGACGACGAATGGTCTTCGTTGGCGCCACCAGACAATTGATTTTAGAAACAGGTCCGGAACCTCCCACAATTTGAAAACCAATGTGGGAAATTTCACGTTTGGCAAGTGCCTCAGGAATCAACCTGTTGAAGCATGTGACCTTTGATTGCAGGTAACCACGGTTTTCAGCCAAAAGCCGAAAATTCTCATCCACAAATCTCAAATAGACTTCGCTTGGCTCTTCAATTGGACCTGTGTCTCTCGATTGTGGTCCCGGTCTGCGCACTGCGTGCCAGTAAGAAGGATGATCGACACTCGAGTGATTGATCGAGTAGAAAGGAAAGAATTCTTCCTCATCATCTTCTCCATCACCAATAATCACATTGTCGATTTCATAAACTTCATTGAGATGCTCAGTACGTGCGTCTGGAATAATTCGATACTCCGTTTTGTTGATCGAAACCGGGATCGCGTCAGCTGTTTCTTGAAACAGATTGACAATTGGAGAACAGTGCAGCTTCAGAGAATCCTTCTTGACCAGTGAGGCGAGATCGGCATCGTACTCATTCATATATATCCAGAGATCGAGCTCGCCTCCACTTCGCTGCAAAAGATTCGGCGTCAGACCTTTGAGATTGAAGAAGAGTGACTTTTGAGGAAGTACGAAGTGTTCCGTTAAGAGTCGGTATCCGGGGAATGATTGTGGCTGAAACGGTAAGATTGCTTCGCTCGCTTCAAACCCTGCTTGTTCAATATTCTTTGCTGAAAGGATCTGAGACTGCTCCAAACCATCAGGGTGACTGACGACAATTTCCTGGCATTCCGAGAGCAATAATTCCATCAGCTTAGAAGCGTGCTGAAAGCTTCCGATATCAATGAAGAAACGGAGTTCTTCAAACGTGAAGTCCTTCATCGAAAATT
>JABJMI010000068.1 GCA_018659505.1 Planctomicrobium sp. | reverse complement strand
GTTCATGAGTGCTGCAACGATTGAAAAAGTAGCGCCGCTGCAAATGATTGCCGCAAATTTCGGTTCACCTCTTGTGGAGAAAATCGTCGCCATCGGAGCGATCACTGCGATGCTCGGTGTCCTGTTGAATTTAATTCTTGGTCTCTCACGAGTCGCCTTAGCTATGGGACGTCGCGGCGATTTCCCTGAAATCTTCGGCAGAATCAACCAGGCAGGGACGACTCCGTATGTGGCAGTCATCGCTGTCGGAATCCTGATTGCAGGTTTAGCTCTCATCGGCAACGTGAAAACAACCTGGTCCTTCAGCGCCTTTACAGTCCTGATTTATTACGCTCTGACGAATCTCTCAGCTATTCAATTAACTGACGAAGAAAGACTTTACCCAAAGTTTATTCCTTGGCTAGGATTGATTGGCTGCCTGTCACTAGCATTCTGGGTCGAGCCCCGTATCTGGATGATCGGATTGGCACTGATCGCTTTTGGCTTGGTAATTCATCTTGTGATGTCCAAGCAAAAGAAGCAGACTGAAAAATGACTTCAATGGAACAGAAGCGACATGTACCTGCAATTGCGAGTTGGTCGTAAATCTGCTGGGAGTGTGAAGGTTTAAGGAATTATTTATCTATGGAGTATCAGTACACAAGGCATCAAGTCGCACGTTCATCACGAGCAGATGCCGAACGGAATGATGCGTTCTTCTTGCTGAAAAACGTGTCATCATTGCGACTGACTTATCAGATTCGACTTCTTACGCTTCGGGCAATGGATACCGGACGCAAGTTGGTGATCGATATCCCAACGGCGTGTAAGCTTCATCCTACGCTGAAGGCGTTTCAGAAGGAGCATTCAAAGACTATCCGAATCGAGAAGGTATAACCGATGGGACTGTATTTGTGCGTGTTTGAGGAAGACGAAGAACTTGAAGGCGTAGAAGTCGGTAGCTACTCCGACTTCGAGTTCTTTCGAAGTTGCGTGACTGATCTTTTGGAACAAGGATCGGCAGGAAGCAGATTTCCAACCCTCATCAATCACGCTGATTCAGATGGCGAATGGTCGCCTGCTGAGAGCGAAACGCTCAAAGCTGAACTCTTGTCAATTTTAGAAGGTTTTCGCCAGTTGCCGGGGAGCCAGTTTCGGGCTAAATGGCAACAAGAAGTGGGCGATTCTCTTGGGCTGAAACCATCATCTCTCGACGAAACTTTCATCGATGTCGATGGAGAACCACTTCTGGAACGGCTCGTTCACCTTTGCGATGTCGCAATTGATCGGGATTGTCCAATTCTCTTTCAGTGACGGATCAGGTGGCACGACCCAGAACGTAACGGAGTGAAGTGATGGGCGTGGCGAGCGCAGAGTTGAAGTTGATGTAACGATGAAAGTCTAACTCGCAGTTGCCACGACCACCGTTCCAAGAAAATGTGCGCGTCAATAATTTGGTATCGTATTTAAGTACCAAAAACAGACCATGAGGATGGCGGGAGACTGCCCTACACGAACTCTGGATGAAGTACAGGCGCATATTGCGGAAGCAAGAAATTGATGGTCAAGCTGTTCAACTAATATCCACAACGTAGGTGTTGGCAAGCTGGTCATGCAAACAGTGAGGTAGGCTGGGACATGTCCCAGCAATCGTGCGGTAATTGGCTGAGTCGTGTGACCCAGCCAATAAACTGTTCATACTTAAACGCTCACGGTTGATTCTACAGTGACGTAGGGCGGGACAAATCGCGATAGCGATGTAGACCCACCATCGGTTTGCTGGACAGTCAAAATGGCTTCGCGCAGGAATCGCCTTGCGAGCAATGGTGGGTCGGCGTCGTACCTCCTTGTCCCACCCTACGAATCTGCCCAAACCAAACATCGCTTCAAAGAAAACATTGAACAGGAGATCGCAGAGGAAGCGGAGAAAAACTCTGCTCTCTCTGCTTCCTTCTGTTCAATCTTAAACGCTCACCGTTGATTCTACCGAATGCTGTTTTCCAACATCTGTCGGCGAACGAAGTAGTTCTTCGATGTTCGCATCTTTGTCGTAGGCGTGTCGCAGGAAGGATTCGTTGGAGGTATTCTCCAGTAATCTTCTGACTAGATACGACATGCCGGGTAAGAGTTCTCCAAAGGGAGTGTAGATGCGAGTGCGGTAGCCGAGTTCGCTGAAGAGGTGTTGTTGCTCGTCTGCCATGCCGTAGAGCATTTGAATTTCCCAGGCATTTCTTGGGACGTTCATTTCTTGAGCGGCAGCCATCGCATGAGAAAGACTCCGCAAGTTATGCGAAGCAATCGCTGGCCGCAGATGCTCGTAATTCTTCATCAGGAAGAGTGTTTGCTTTTCGAAGTTCTCGTCTGATTGCCATTTCTCGGTGTAAACGGGACAAGGCCATCCACGGTATTCAGCGGTGATCGTTTCGTAATCCCAGTAAGCACCTTTGACGAGACGAATGCCGACCGATGTTTTACGTTTCTTCGCCCACTTCAAAAGGTTTTTGAGATCATCTTCTGCGTCTGGTAAATAGGCTTGAATGACGATGCCGCAATCGGACCAGTCACGGAATTCTTTTTCCATGCAAATCTCTTTGAAGATTTGCAGCGTGAGATCTTTGTACTCGTAATGCTCCATGTCGATGTGGACATAGGCATCGAGTTCACGAGCGCGTTGAAATATGGGTCGCAGTTGTTCTTTTACTTTCTCGGATGTGCCGGCAGCGTCGATTGGTTTGAAGTGACTGACTAGACCGGACATCTTCAGTGATATTTGACACTTAGGAATCCAGCCTACATGGTCGCGATCCAGCATCGGGTCTTCTGGCCAGGCGTTGACCATCGGGGCAAGCTCCTCAAGCAGATCGAGATAAGCCTGCTGATAGTCGTCGGCTTCGCATTCGCTGATGACTGCTTCGCCGAGTAGATCGAGACTAAAGGCGAGACCTTTGCCGCGTAACTTGTGTACGCTGCGGTAGACTTCAGTCGTCTTTGTACCAGCGATGAATCGCTCAGCCATTTTGCGAGCGTTGTTTCTCGCGTTGACTGCCAACGCTTTGCCGAGCAAAGAATCTGGCTGCGCGACTTCAAGCCCCATTCGCATCGCCACCGGGAGATGTGTTTCCACCTCTTCGAAATACTCTTGAAGATGTTTAGTGACCGTTCCACTCGATTTGAGCATCGGGAGCACGTCGACAAAGCGAAACATTTGCACTTTGACTGACTCGTCCTGCATCGCCCATTCAAGGATATGGTCGAGCCACCAGCGACGTTCGAAAACAGTAGGCTTCCGACGGTCGAGTTGCTCCCACAATTCGCTGCCAATCCGTTGAGTCTCCTGTTCAATTTGCTTTGAGACAGACGACTTTTTACTCCGTTTTTTCATGAGATTCGACTATGTTGAAAGGCAATGTCAGTGCAAAAACTTAACTAAGTCAGAACTTAGCCGGACACTTGGTGATTTGCGATTGTTTTTCGTAGGTGATTGTGGTTTGAGTGTTTGAAATCGCTTAGTCCCCTCTCCCCGCGTACCGCCTTCTCTCTCGCTTTGAATCTTCATCGGGGGAGAGGGATAGGGTGAGGGGCAACAAATATTTCCCCTCATCCTAACCTTCTCCCCACAGCTAAACTACTGGCGGGAATGATTATCGAATGTGGGGAGAAGGGACATTGGTTCGCTTCGCTCACTCAATTTCAACAGTTGTTTAATCCACATCATAAAGTGTGTGGCAAAACTGGATTTTATTCTTCTTTGAGACGATAGAGTTGTTCACCCGCTTTGCGAACGAGTAGGACCCCTTCGTCTTCGCGATTTGCGTAATCTTCGATATTGATGCCTGCTGGATCACGATAACCGAGATTGATGCTTTCGCAAACTTCTTTGGGAACCTGTGATGCGAGAGTCACCTGGACGCGGCATTTTTCCACGCCATCTTCGTATGTTCCTGTTCCGCGAACATGCGTTGAGTGTGCTACGACTCCCCATGGGAAATCTTTGAACTTGTCCCATTGCTTGGTGAAATAATCTCGACAATGATAACCGATCTTGTTGATCGTTTCGCCATGTGTGACAGAAATGTCTTTCAAGTGCGGAGCATAAATAATCAGTTCCCCACCGTCTGCGACGACAGGTTCAAGTTTGTACATGCACTTCCCGGCGGTCCAAAGTTCATCGTACATGGTCGGTGAACATGAGAGTACAGTCTTGAACGGTTTGTCGAGTCGTTTGATATGTGTTTGTCCGGAGAGGTCAGCTGCCTCGTTCCAGGCAGATTCTGGAGTTCCGAAAAAGAGCCCGTGCAGACTCGCTGTTCCATCCGATGTGACGACAAATGTAATTGCTTTCCGCTCGATGGGAATACTCTTGGCAGCCAGGTCGACGACTTCCCGAACTGGAGTCCCCTTCACTCCGATGATGCCGACATTCGTGATTAAGGCTCCTAACCAATGGAAGAAATTGAGCAACTGCGGACCAGAGATTCCGGGAAAGAAGTATTTGTTGCCACCTGAGAAACCAACCACTTCGTGCGGAAAGACTGGTCCCATGACGAGGAGCGTATCGTAGTCGTGAATTCGCTTGTTGATTTGGATCGGAACTTCTTGCGAAAGAAGCCCGTCAGAAATTCTCTCGGTATCTTCAGTTGTTAATGTTCCTATGGTGTCGAGAGCGGCTGGGTTGTCCCATTCATGATTGATCAGTTCTACGTCAGCATATTTTGACTTGCGCGTCTCGTTCGTGATTCCCAGCAGTTTGAACATCAACTCTTCTGGAATCGGAGGATGAGTTCCCAAGGCAAAGATGACGTCAATCTTGGCTGCGACTGGATTCAATCGATTAAATAGAGACTCAAACAAGAGTGCGAGAGGAGCCGTTCTCGTTTGATCGGGAACAATCAACAAGACTCGCTTATTCTTAAATTCTTCTTGCGGAACATTTTGCTCGAACCAGTTTCGGACCTGGTCTTCGCTCAGAACTGGAATTTGTGTCATGTCACCCTCTAAGAAGTCAATCAAAATTACTTCGCAACAGGCATAAATAGATGATGAATAAGGAATCGTCTACTGAGGATGGTCAGAGTTGTCACAAAAAATAAAATTGTGAGCAATTCAGACAGGGATACTAATCTGCTGAAGTCAGATGTGTTCCAGAATTCTTTCAAACTCATTGCACTTTTGAAAGTGTCCAAGGATCTTCGATATCAGAAACAAATTTCCTTATTCCCTTTGATTAATTGACCTTACGGTACACGCACTAGGTGATAAGACGACTACGATTCTTAAGTTGGTCGCTGTTCTACTAGAATTGGCTAAAATCTATCAAACTTCTGAGATTCAGCCATTTGGGAAATGTGATGTCTTATCGATTATTGACTGCTTTGCCGGTTTTTAATGAAGTGAGTCACCTCAACGAAGTGCTTAACGAAGTGCAGCGATATTGTGACGACATTCTGGTTGTCGATGATGGATCTTCTGATGGAACTTCTGAGTTGCTCGACCAAATTGAAGGCATTCAAGTCATTCATCACTCTGAGAACCAGGGATATGGAGCTGGATTGCGAAGTGCCTTCGATTTCGCAGTTCACCACGGATACGACGTATTAGTCACGATAGATTGCGATGGGCAACATGCTCCTCGACTCATCCCTGAAATGGCGGCTGCTGTCTTTCCAGAAGATGACCTGCCGTGGGATATCGTCTCCGGAAGCCGATATTTAGAGGTCTTTGATGCAAATTCGTTGCCGCCAGAAGAACGTCGAGCGATCAACATGACGATTACGAAACAGTTGAATGACTGCTTTGGGCTGAATTTGACTGATTCCTTCTGTGGGTTTAAGGCTTACCGGGTCGAATCCTTGCCAAAGTTCGAAGTGACCGAACTTGGTTATGCAATGCCGTTGCAATTCTGGATTCAAGCGATAGGTCATGACTTGAGGATTCGGGAATTTCCGGTTCCGTTGATTTATCTGGAAGAAGAACGGTCATTTGGGGGTTCTTTAGATGATTCAGAACAACGAATGTCCTATTATCAGCAAATCTTAAAACGGGAGATGGAATCTCAGAATGTTCCTTGTGGCACAGGGCGTCCCACAAACTGACATTATTAGTCACTCTGATTTCTCCAGTTCATTAAACGAAACTGCTCTTGAAATAATTCATGTCACCACTGCGCAACTCAAATCAGACTTTAGATCGGCGATACCAGTCGCCTGCGAATAGCGGGGAAGTCCTCGCTGTTCCGAGCATGACGGATGCGCTCGTCGATGCTCGCATGAATAGTCAGGAATTAAATCAGCCTAAACTCAGGATCGGATCTCTCGGTTTTTCAAATCTTCGTATTCAGGCACGTTCGGAGATCATCAGCAAAGCGGTCGAATGGACAAATCGCGTCACTGGTCAAGCAGTCGCTTGTGCTGAATGTTCTCATCACGCTGCCTTGTTGTTTGTAACGGGGCATCAACCGCAGCTCGCCCATGCTGGTGTTTGGGCAAAAACATTTGCTGCCGCAGGTTTAGCGAAAAGTTCTCAAGGACTCGGGCTGAATATCATCGTCGATAACGACACAGTCGGAACACAGGCGATACAAGTCCCCACCGGGACGCGGGAAAATCCACAATATCAAGATGTGAGTTTCGATTCCGCTCAACCACAGCAACCATGGGAAGAATTAAAAATCCAGGATCGAGAACTCTTCGAGTCGTTTGGAGAGAGAGTCGACACAGCAATGGCTCAGTGGGGGATCAATCCACTCCTCAATGAGATGTGGTCAAATGCGATTGAAGTCAGTCGCCAAACAGATTCCATGGTCGAATGTCTGGCAGCTTGTCGGATTCTTCAAGAACGTTCATGGGGCAATTCAAACCTTGAACTCCCGCTCAGCGAGATATGTCAAACAGAGTCCTTCATCGAATTCCTGAGTCATATCCTTTTGAATTCGCAGCTATTTCATACGAGTTATAATGAGATCGTCAGTCGCTACCGCCGAGAAAACGGCATTCGCAACGACCGGCATCCTGTTCCTGATCTGCAAGTCGAAGAGGATGCATTCGAACTCCCCTTCTGGTTCTGGAAAGCAAACGATGTCGAACGAGGACAAGTGTTCGTCAAGCAGAACGGTGCAGAAATTCAAATTATCTGTAAGAATGAAGTCATTCTAGAATCGAACGAAGCGACCCTCAAAGATGACCTTAGAGAATTACAAAAGTTCGGGAAACTTCGCACGCGTGCTTTAACGACCACACTCTTTTCTCGACTGTTTTTAGCGGACTTGTTCATCCATGGAATCGGAGGGGCGAAGTATGATGAGATGACCGATTTGCTCATCAATGAATTTTACGGAATCGCTCCCCCTAAATTCCTCGTACTGTCCGCGACCCTACACTTACCGATTGAGGATTTTTCTGTCACCGAACAGGAGGTCATCTCTCTGAAATCGAAACTCAGAGACTATGAATTCAATGCAGATCGCTATCTCACCGGACCTGAAGTGGACCCCCTCGAGGTCAAAAAGCAGAAATTGATAGAGCAGCACTGGCAAGCACAAACCGCGAACTTACCAAAACGGGAACGAGTCCAATTACGCCGAACCAATCGGCAACGACATTTTGACCTCAAACGGGTCAACGAAGAGTTAGCAGCATTAGCGAAAAATGACGTTGAACAACTCGAAACTCAGCTAGAACTAGCAAACGCAAAACTCAGAGCAAATACGATCCTAAAAAACAGAGAGTTTTCGGCAGTCATCTACCCCGAGAATGAAGTCCATCAACTTGCTTCTCAACTGATGGATCAAAGCCTGAAAGATGAACTTGAGAACTCTTCAACTCTCACAACGTAATGCGGAATCAACAATTGTTGAATTTGAGTGAGCAAAGTGAACCATTGTCCCTTCTCCCCATCACGTGGGTTAGGATGAGGGGATCACCTTGAACTTCGATAGCATAGCAGGTCAAAAGGTTACTCTCAAAAATCCCGTGTAACTGAAGATTACTTCAATTAGATGCAATCATGGGCAGGAAAATTCCCGGTTTTATTGCAGGACTGGTCGCTGGAGTTCTTACCGTTGCGATCATCGAAAGTGTCTCCTCCTTCCTGTATCCAGTCCCCGAAAACTTCGACCCGACTAACCTAGATCATATGAAGGCTTTTATTGATTCGTTACCAGCACCTGCCTATATCATAGATTTGTTCGCACATTTTTTAGGCGGTCTAACCGCAGGGTTCGTCGCCAGACTCATAGTCAAAGAACCTTGGACAATCGGCACGGTTCAGCTTGGGGCTTTATTCAATTGCGCAGGAATCGCGAACCTAATCGTGATCCCTCACCCAATCTGGTTCGCAATGATTGATATCAGTGTGTATTTACCAGCTGCTTATCTGGGAGCGAGATTGGCAGCTACGTTTCTTTGTTCCTCTGCGACTTTAGCTTCTAGTAAACCCGAATAAGCACATCAACCGGTCAATCATGTCTCAGCAGACTCTCATGTATCTCATTCGCCATGG
>JABJMI010000069.1 GCA_018659505.1 Planctomicrobium sp. | reverse complement strand
GATTTTCGCGAACTGGTCAAACGCCTCGCTCAAAATCTCAACAGTCGTATCGAAATGCGGCAGATCGGGATCCGCGATGATGCAAAATTGCTTGCTGATTATGGTGATTGCGGAAAACCTGTCTGCTGCAACACACATCTGACAGAGATGCCGCCGGTTTCGATGAAGATGGCGAAGATGCAGAAAGCCTCCCTTGATCCCAACAAAATCTCTGGTCGCTGCGGAAGACTGAAATGTTGTTTGCGATACGAATACGATACCTACGAAGAATACCGTCGTGAACTTCCGAAAATAGGTAAGATGGTCCTTACGAAGGAAGGGACCGGAAAAGTAATTGCTCAGGAAATCCTGGCACAAAAGATTCTTGTCTCCTTTGAGGATCACCGTAGAATGCTAGTAGATTTAGCGGATGTCATAACTGTGATTGGGAATAAATCGTCAAATGGAAAAGAAGAGACCGCGTCCAACGAAAGTTCTGCGTCTTGACCGATGGAATTATTCAGCGAAAATTGCCGACGAAGGTTGATCACAATGCCATCAGACCTTTCCTTCAAACTGTTTTTCGTTGTATAGTAAAACCGCACAGAACCTCGCTGGGATTGGACATGTCCCAGTCAGTAAGTTCGAGTCATATGTCCTTATAGTGAAGGAGTGGAATCATGAGTTTGGAAAGCCAGACAGCCCCGCTACAGACAAAATTCCACCAAGATGCTTACCGTTTCCTATACGAAGCGTTGCATCATACGCAAAAGAAACTTGATCGAATTTCTGATATCGATGTCGAGGAAGAAGCCCACATCACCGGGCAGGAACTCATGCACGGAGTCCGCGAACTCGCTTCACAACGATACGGTGTTCTAGCTACCAATGTTTTTTCTCATTGGAATGTGCGCAGCACAGGAGATTTTGGTCGCATTGTTTTTGACATGATCGATCGAGGTGAAATGCGTAAAACAGATCGAGATCAACTCAGTGATTTCATGGATGTCTTCGATTTCGAAGATGCATTCAATCACGATTATCAGATTTCAGTAAATAACGATGACTGAGTCCCCTTCACCCCTAGACGGCCATCTTCGTAAATTCAAACTGCTCAGCATAGTCATTGGCGGAGCATGGTTGCTATCTCTGCTAGGATTGACACTCGCCACTGCGAATCCGGTCACACTCAACCGTCAACAGATTTTGACTTCTGACTTTGTCGTGCAAGGGCGATTTGATCCGAAGTCACGTAGCTTTAAGGTTGAGAAATCCTTTCCGGTGAAGATTCTTCAAGAGCAACTCAAGTTCGCAAATCACAACGAGTTACATGTGAACCCAGATGAAGAGTATCTCGTTCCGGTTGTCAGCATGGATCGTCGGTATTATGTCACCCCAAGTCTGATGAAAAACCTGCCGCTGGTTTACCCAGCAGGTCCTGAGTCGGAGACTCAATTAGAAAAGTTGCTGGCTGAGAAACCATTGAGATAAAAAGCAGGGGTAACCGTTCACTGCATGGAACGATTAGTTGACCACGAAACAGACAAAAGACACGAAAAGAAGACAGTAACTGACGGACCTGTCTGGACGAATAGTCCTGTTGATCTTATCCCAAAAATCTAGACCGGATTGACATGATAAATATTGTGATGTCCTTCTTTAATCCATCAATTTCCTTGTTACTGAAAAGGAAGCAAGACTGGCAAGATACTCATATTGTTGTGCATATTCCTGTTCACTAAATTCGAAAGTGTTTATCTTATCCTGTTAATCATGTTCATCCTGTCTATTTATTATTTGAAAGCTTGATCAGCAGATTCTCGCATAAATTCTACATCACCAATACTCGCTAACCTGATGCGAGTCAGAGTTTTTACTTTCGTGTAATTGGTGTATTTCGTGGTTCTTCTACCGTCGCTGGATCTAAATCCGTGAAGATTTACATGCAGAGTTTCACTCAACTCTTATCCAGATTCTCTTTCGCCCAAACCGCCAGTGCTTCTCGATTAATCTTTACGTTATGACGAGTATCAACAGGTAAGCTGCGATGAAGAATGACATCTTGGATTTTTTCTGTCATTGCATTCGCTTGCCCGAGAGTCAGTAACTCGGTGACAAGTTTTTCTTTGCCTTTATTCGATTCCGGAAATTGACCAGCTTCTGGTTCAACAACAATCGCAGGACGCTGATTCGGCTTCGCTCCGATGCCTACTAAAGCAGAACGGTAGATATCAGCATGTTCGTTAAAGATGGCTTCACATCGGACTGAATAGAGACGCTCTCCTTCCACTTCAACGATATGAGCCTTGCGACCACAGAACCAAATGTTCTGTTCCTCATCGAAATACCCGACATCACCAATGCGATGCCAGAATTGATCCCCATCAGTAATCTTAGAAAACCGAGTCGGCTCGGGGCGTTGGAAATACTCGCGTGTCACCGATGGACTGGAGACAATAATCTCTCCAATTTCTCCAGCGGGTAATTCAGTCGCCTCCTCTATACAATCGAGAGCGCCCTCTGTGATCTGGATAATTTTAACATTCACTCCCGGGAAACATTTCCCAACGCAGGTTCCCGCTCCTTGTCGAGTTTGCTCAGCAGTTTTATGTAAAACGTCAGCACCTGCAATCGATGCAACAGGGAGACTTTCAGTCGCTCCGTAGGGCGTGAAGATGTCAGCACCTTCTTTGGTGAGAATTTTTTGCATCTTCTCAACAACATGCAGCGGAACCGGTCCCCCCGCAGAGAGTGCCCGATTTAACGACGGAAACGTGATATCATGCTCAACACAATATCTTCCCACACGATTCCAGAAAGCAGGTGAGCCAAAGGCTTGCGTTACATTTT
>JABJMI010000601.1 GCA_018659505.1 Planctomicrobium sp. | reverse complement strand
TTCTTGTGCTTCCAATTTACATTCAGTAACCATCAGGCTGCCCACAGAAATTGACAGGTATCAGATCACCCTCCTGTCGCCTTTATACCCAACCAAGTTGCTCGAGGCTGATTGTGTCGTTCCAAATTTTAGTAAGGTGCTTGATCAGGTCACCTTCAAACTGAATTGCATACACGTAATCAGCTTCAATCGTTTTTCCAGTTGGTTCGCCGGGACCACCGGGACCTGTTTGAGTACCGTGAAAAACTGCAAATGCCGTAACACATTGACGACTTTCGTCTTCTGAAAAACTCTTCAATTCATAGCGACCATCTGGAATAGGCGTCAGCAAGTTCTTCATCCATTCGGTGTAGCCCTCTAAATCGTTGATGTCTGCAATCGCTCCCGCCTGTGCTGAGAACGTTGCTCCAGGGTGACAATATAACTTGCACGCCTCCCAGCCTTTTCCAGTTTCACATGCATCAAAAAAGTTCATCGCCTTCTCAAGTGTATCGCTCACTGGGTATCCCTCCGGTAGATAGAAATGTACCGACCTTTTATAGATTTAATGTTCTGACTTGTCACCTTACAATTAAAATTACCAGCAATGTAGGGTGGGTGGAGTTCGTCGATCCACGTGAATGGTGGGTTACGCAATCATTGGTGAATCAAAAATTAAGAGTTCTTCATCGAGTATACCGAGAACGTAACCCACCATTTCACCAACGGATTGCTTCACCCACCCTACGAAACTTACAATTAAAATTCCTGTTCTCGCACAATGAATGCACACGACTTTGAGTGATCGACGAAGTTGCCCTCGTCTTCCAGCAACGCAACACTCAACTGCTGCATCTCCGCAGAACCCATCGCTTCCACTAAATCATCTTCAGAGTCAAACCAAACCTCGGCAATTCCATCGTATTCGGGGCGCATACCTCGGGATTCTCTCATGCCGTCGTTTAGTGACGAGTCGATAGTGTGAGATTGGATATATCTCTTTGATCGCATTGTCGTCGCATTCTTTTGGAAGAAAGGTCCATGCTGATTCTGCCAATAGTCCTGAAATTCAGCACGAGACATGCCAGACCGACGGCACAAACACATTACAAGTTTGATCATCTCTTGTTCCTTTAGGATATCAAATGTCATCGCTGGCATCACGATGAGGTAAGTGGGCGACAACGTCATGCGTTGAATTCAAATTCTGAAGAGTGACTGTAGATAGCATATTTCCTGTGCTTCCAATTCACCTTCAGCGACCATCAGGCTGCCCACAAAAATTGACTGGTATCTTAACATTCGCTCTGTGGGCAATTTGCCATGAGGACTCTCTCGTGATTCAATACTCTATCACGGCAAATTGTCCACAGCCACCCGTCCGTCGTCGATGAGTTTTAATAGCTCTTCTTGTCCGGATTGAATCTTCAGTTCAATGTCAACTGCCCAAAGGGGGAAGGGGCCGATCTTGTCAACTTTGAGTTTGACGAGGTCTTTTCTGGTGACGATGAGCGCTTCAGCGTTTTGTTCGGTTGCCCAGGTTTGTATTTGATTGAGATCTTCTGCGGTGTAATGGTGATGGTCTGGGAAGGTTTGGAAGCGTTTGTCTGAGACCGCTAAGCCAACACTCGATAGCGTTCTGCGAAAACCGGAAGGGTTGCCGATGCCGGCGAAGGAGCAGGTTCTTTTGCTGTTCATTTCTTCGAATGTGACCTTCACGCCAACTGCATTCACCAAACCGGTTGGCAGGAATTCGCTGAGGTAAATGGGAGCATTCGTGTATGTTTCGATTCGCTGCCGGATATTCTTGAGGCGTTCTTCTGAAACCTGATCGCAGCGAGTGATCAATACTGCCTGAGCACGTTTGAGACCGTGGAGGGATTCACGTAGTAGTCCGCGAGGCAGTAGATGATTGAATCCAAATGGGTTGAGGGCATCGATCAGGACTAAGTTGAAATCTCGTTGTAAGTGTCGATGCTGAAAGCCGTCATCCAGAACTATCACATCAGGCTGATGCTGCTGAATTAACTCTTCAGCACCAGCGACTCGATTTGGGTTTTGAATGTGTGGGACACTAGGGCAGAGTTGATCGAGCAATCGCTTCTCGTCGTTCTCTTCTCCATCAAGAGATCGATAGCCGCGACTGAGGATTGCAGGTTTGTAATTCTGCTGTTGAAGCGACTTGATCAGCCACGCAACTGTCGGAGTTTTGCCTGTTCCCCCAGTAGTGATATTCCCGACCGAAATCACCGGTACTGAGACTGGATAACTCTTCTTGACTCCAGAGTCGAAGAGTCTGTTTCGAACGGAGGTCGCGAGAGTGTAGAACGGTTCAGCGAGTTGTAACCCACCACGCAGCAGAGTAGATAACACTCCTTTCCGCTGACCGGAGATTAGAGACAGATAGTAAGATTCTCTCACTCTGCGTCCTGTCTCCGTAGGACCAAGACTGCACAGTGAGCATGTCGAATGACCGATTCTGCTACCGAGCCGAGCAAGATGCGTTTAATGCCGTGATAACCATGTGAAGAAACAATCACCAAATCGGCGTTGATCTCTTCTGCGAACGTCGTAATTTCATCACCGGGGCTTCCAACACGAACTTCAATGGAAGCGGAAGCCGCTCCGTGATCTTTCAAGAATTGAGCAGCGTACTTTTTCACAGCATCAATGCGAGTTTGGTCATCCAGATCACCCCAGACAACTGCCGGTGAGATCGCTTCTAACGGCGGTAGCACATGGACGACTCGAACTTTGCTGGCATCGCCAGTCATGTCGACAGCTGTGGTAAGTGCGTTCTGTGACTCTTGAGAGAAGTCGACCGGAACGACGATGATGTCTTGTTTTAACTTCGGCATCGCTGACCTTTTAAGTTGGGTGTGTTTGTATGTGGAATTCGTCCCGGGCACGATTTGTTTTGGTTTGGGAGTCCACTAGGCAGCACACAGAAATGTGTGCAGCTAAACAATGTTTTCTACTTTCTCTCAACTCTAAACTCTCAACTCTATTTATATGTTTTGAACTCGTCCGCTTTATACCGCGTCCAATACGCCTGTAAATCTTTGCGGACTTTCGGTGAGAGCAGCACAACTCCCAAGATGTTCGGGAATGCCATGCCAAGAATCATCATGTCTGAGAAATCGAGCACGCTGCCGAGGTTCACAATTGTTCCGACGAAGACTGCGATGACAGCCATGATTTTGTAGATGAAGGTACTTCTGGCACCGAACAAAAATTCCCACGCCTTCTCACCGTAATAACTCCACGAGATGATCGTTGAATAAGCAAACAAAGTGACTGCGATACTCAATAAGACTGGGAACCAACTGATCTCTTCCTGGAATGCCCGCGATGTGAGGGCTGCACCTTTGAGACCTTGTTCAACTGTCCATTCGTTATTGTCCCAAGCGCCCGTAATAAGAATCACGAGTGCCGTCATTGAACAGACGATGATCGTATCAATGAATGGTCCCAACAACGCCACACAGCCTTCGCGAATTGGTTCTTCTGTCTTCGCAGCACTGTGAGCGATGGCAGCACTTCCGGCACCGGCTTCATTACTGAAGGCGGCTCGCTGAACGCCGACAACGAGGACACCAATAATGCCGCCGCCCATCGCAGTTCCATTAAAGGCTTCCGTGAAGATCAGTCCTATTAGGCTGGGAACTTCTGTGAGATGTGTGAAAATGATGTAGAGGCACGCCAGCGAATACATAATGCACATTGACGGCACGATCTTCGACGCTGCCGCTCCGATACGTTTGATCCCGCCGATGATGACTGCCCCGACGAGTGCTGCGAGGACGACTCCGTAAATCCATTTGAATTTGTTTTCGAATGTGTCGATCTCGGTTTGCAGAGCTTCTTTCTGCGTTTGCAGTGCCAGCATCTCGTCGACGTTCTCCGCCTTCGCTGCCGTTTTGATTTCATTACTCAAGACAGAAATATTTTCCAATCGATCCTGTTGGAACATTTGCAGCATCGCACTGCCTGATTGATTCGCCTGCAACATGTTCCCTCCGCCGAAACTGGCGAGGATGCACATTACAGCGAAGACAACAGAAAGTATGCTTCCGAGGAGACCGAGTTTCATCTCAGCGAGACCAACCTTGAGGTATCTCATCGGACCACCGAGAACTGTTCCATCTGGTTTCACATGTCGGTATTTCTGTCCCAGCGTACACTCGGTGAACTTGCTACACATGCCGAAGAGACCGCACAACAGCATCCAGAAAAACGCTCCCGGTCCGCCAATGGTCATGGCAATTGTGACTCCGGCGATGTTGCCGAGACCGATCGTCGCAGAGAGTGCAGAGGCGAGTGCCTGAAAGTGAGTGACTTCGCCGGTTTCGTTTGGGTTGTCGTACTTTCCTCGTACGATGTCGAGTGCATGTCGAAAGCCCCAGAAGTTGAACCCTCGCATGAATAGCGTAAAGAAGACGCCTCCTAAAGCGAGCCAGGCAACCACAATCGGAATGCCGCCGATTTCTTCAGAAAGAAGATACGCCGGTTGTCCCTGTGGCGGATCATCACTTGTTTTCAGAAAGCCTTGTTCGCTCCACTTGTCGACTGCAGATTGTGTGATAAAGATTTCGCCGGGAAGGTTCCTCTTCTTGCCGAGGATTTGATAATCCTCGTTTGCAGGTCGAAATGCGAAACGGTCTCCATAGCTCACTCCACCAATTGGGTTATCCTGCTTGACGGTGATGTATTCGACTGCCTGACCGTTCAGTTTCCCAAGTCGATACGGTTTGGTTTCCCCGCTGAGAGAGTGTCCATCAATCAATTTTCCCTGAGCAGCCAAAACTTTGACTTCTTCGGCACTCAATTCTTGTGGTTGATCGGCGTCTTGTGGATTTGTGTTCTGGTACGGACCATCGCTTCCACGGGCTCTTTGATAGATCGAGTTTCGTTCGAAGACAATATATTCCCGTTCAGATCGCCCTAATCGGTAGAACAGAACGTGCTCCATAAAATCGACAGCAGTCTTAAATGTGCCATCAACGTTCTGAAAGAATGATTTCGCTGGCGGTTCCTCTTCAATGACCGGAATGGTCGATATCGAAGAAGAGCTGACTTGACTCTCGTTGGTTGCTGCCTGAGCAAAGGCAACATTGGAAATCGTCAGACTCAGCGAAAGTCCAAAAACGAACTGAAGATTCTTTATTGAGAACATAGAAGCCGAAACTCGTAGTTAAATACAAGGTATGAAACATTTGTAATCGACAAGCCAGACATCGATCTTCAGGAGTGTAGAAGGAGTACAGTCAACAACTCAATGCAAAATCTGGCTCTGATTGAGTTTATTTCAATGTGAGAGAGGGGCTGAAAAAGCAACTTGTTAAACAGCCGACATGCTTTCGACTCCATAGATATTCGGTACATCAGGCAATTTTGTGGCTGAATTCAATAAAGAAATTTACCACGGAGACACTGAGGCACGGAGAAAAGAAAATTCTTTGAAAGCAATGCGTATCCGTTCACGGACTGTCAGCCTCAACAGTTTTGTAACCACGAAAAGCACGAACTACACGAAAGTAAAGAGACAGGATGAACATAATTTACAGGATGAATTTTCTTGATCTGCGAGATGAATCGCAAGATTGATCATGTTAATCGTGCCTAAATCATCTAAATGAAACAGATGTTTTCAGCGGTGCAAGCAGGTTTGACTGTAACGGCATTCTTTTCGTGTCATTCGTGTGTTTCGTGGTTAGAAAATAGTTTTAATACCATGAACTCTTGCCTTCTCTCCGTGTCTCTGCAGAGATTCATTTTTTTAGTATCTGTGCAGCCACTAAAATTCCGGCAGAACCAGGTATTCTAAAATTTTCACCGTAAGGTTGAATTCATGTTTGGACTCTCCTGCGCAAGAAGTTAAACTGTAGGACTGGAGACATTCACGTCGTTGAACGAAATCAATGAGTACAGCCAACACCACTGATGCTAAATTTTTGAAGCGATTTCGCATGGAAATCGACCTTCGCAATGTAGAATTGGCTCGTCCTCACTTACCAGACGGCTATTCGTGGGGAGCATGGCATCCAGCGATCATTGACCAACATGCTTTTGCGAACCACGAAAGTTTTCGCACAGAAATGGATTGCCAGATCTTCGTCTCGTTGCGAACTCTCAAAGGTTGTCGCGACCTGATGTGCTCCATTATGAAGCACAGCGGATTCCTGCCGCAGGCAACGTGGCTCATCCAATTTGACGGCGACGACTTCCGTCCAGCGATGCCCTGTGGCACGATTCAGGGTGTCGCAATGAGTACAACATTAGGGGCGATTCAAAACGTCGGCGTTATTCCCGAACACCGAGGATTCGGGCTGGGACGAGCTTTGGTCCTCAAGAATCTGCACGCATACCGCTCTTGTGGATTAGTGCGAGTCTATCTCGATGTCTCCGCTGAAAACCAAGGAGCCATCGCGCTCTATCGTTCTCTCGGTTTTAAGTATTCGAAAACAAGCTACCGCGAGATTTTTGCGGTTGATTGAGTTCGCTGTTAAAAAAATCACCGCGGAGACGCTGAGGCACGGAGAAAATAATCCATGACGATGCTCGAATCTGGAAAGTGAATTTTCTCAGTGCTCTTCATAACCCCGTAGTGCATT
>JABJMI010000070.1 GCA_018659505.1 Planctomicrobium sp. | reverse complement strand
TACTGGAAACACTCACACAAACGCCTTCTGTCCCTGGTCGTGAAGATCGTGTTCGCAAAGTGATTGAAGACTATGTTACAGAGAAAGGACTCTTCGACGAGATCCGTACTGATCCACTTGGATCACTGATCTGCACTCGTAACCCGAAACCGAAAGATCCGGCAACATTAGAGACTCCACTGAAAATCATGCTGGCTGCTCACATGGATCAGATTGGTTTTCTCGTTTCGCATGTTGGCAGCGATGGTTTCGTGCGAGTGAATCCAGTTGGTGGATTTGATCGTCGAAACCTGTTTGCTCGTCGCGTTAAAGTTTGTACCGCGAAAGAAGACTTACGAGGCGTGATGAATCCAAGCGGAAGACCTGTTCATATTGCTTCGGAAGAAGAGAAGAAGAAGATCCCGGAAATCAATGAGTTCTTTATCGACTTAGGTTTAGAAGCTGATGTTGTGCAAAAAAAAGTCCGCATTGGAGACATGGTCGTTCTGGAAGGACCATTTTCCGAGGTAGGTGATTCTGTTGTTTCACAGTGCCTGGATAATCGAGTCGGTTGTTGGGCATTGATTCGAGCGATTGAAAAACTCGAACATCATAATTGTGAAATTCATGCGGTCTTCACCGTTCAAGAAGAAGTCGGACTACGGGGAGCGATTCCCGCGTCCTTCGAAGTTGCTCCGGATATCGGACTCTCTTGCGACACGACTCTTAGTTGTAAAATCCCGGGAGTCTCCGAAGAACAACAGGTCACCGTTCCCGGAGATGGTGTCTGCCTGAAGATCATGGACTCCTCCACAATTGCTGACTTAAAACTTCTCGAACAGCTAGAGGCAATCGCAGAAGACAACGGAATCCCCTGTCAACGTGGAGTCCTTCCACGTGGTGGTCAAGACGGAGCCGCCATGCAGCGATCCCGTTCAGGAGTCCGAGTCGCAGTCTTTGCTTGTCCAGTGAAGTATATTCATACAATTACAGAGATGTCACACAAGACTGACCTGGAATCGTACCCTGCACTATTAGCCGCCTATTTGACTCAAGCGTAACGAGATTTATCGCCTCGCAGCACATTTACAGTTAGCTGCGAAACGATGAATCGAATTTGGCAGCTGAGAACAGTAAAACTGCTTCAAAATGAACTCTTAAATTCAGGAATCAATGAGGTGCTATGCCTTCATTCCCCTGAAATGTTGCCATTTTACTAATTTTCCTCTTTCCACAAGACAACTTCACCGATACTATCCGCGCAGACGTTTATGTGTGAGCGATCAGACTCCGTAGGTTACTTCCAATAAAGTTGATTGAACTTTATTGAAGCTCTTCGTGTCGACCTCACACAAACCCAGGTTGTTACAGATTACTGTCTGAAACCTGTTCGACTTCACAGAAAGTGTCACTCATCATGCAAAATCCTATTCGAGCTGTACGAGGATAGATCGTTCTTGAAGTTCACCCATAATCAGGTGGCACAAGCACGAAGTGATTTGAAGTGACATGTCTTGAGCGGATGTTCCGCACATCGACATCGTCCCGGTTCCATCAATCGGACCGCGCAACTTTCGAGAAGCTCTCGAAACAGAATCAGACTCTTGAGGATCGCTCCTCATCGCTAGCTTATTTTCTTCTCATTTACTCTTAATCGTGTTTTGATCATGAATCTCAAAAAAGTACGTAACATTGGTATCTCTGCCCACATCGACTCTGGGAAAACAACGCTCACCGAGCGTATTCTCTATTATTCCGGTCGTATTCATAAAATCGAAGAAGTTCGTGGTGGTGGCGATGGCGCGACCATGGATCACATGGAACTCGAAAAAGAACGTGGCATCACAATCACCTCTGCTGCGACGCAAGTGCAGTGGGATGATCATATCGTCAATGTGATTGACACTCCGGGGCACGTTGACTTCACGGTTGAAGTTGAGCGTTCGCTGCGTGTGCTTGATGGTGCGATTTTGGTTCTTTGTTCAGTGGGTGGAGTTCAAAGCCAGTCTTTGACTGTCGACCGCCAGATGAAGCGTTACAAAGTGCCGCGTATTGCGTTCGTCAACAAAATGGATCGTATTGGTGCCGATTTCTTCAGCGTTGTCGAACAGATTAAAGACAAACTGAAGGTCACAGCCATTCCGATTCAAATTCCAATCGGATCCGCCAAAGACTTCGAAGGAATGATCGATCTTGTCGAGATGCAGTCGATCACTTTCAAAGGTGACCAGGGTGAGGAAGTGATCCTGGGAGAGATTCCTGCTGAGTATCAAGAGCAAGCCGAAACTTACCGCCATGAAATGCTGGAAGCATTGTCCATGTATGATGACGGTTTGATGGAAGCATTGCTGGAAGAGCAAGATATCCCGACCGAAAAAATAAACAGCATCATCCGCGCTGCTACGCTCACACAGGAAATTACACCTGTCATGTGTGGAACCGCGATTAAGAACAAGGGAGTTCAAGAACTGCTTGACGCAGTTAACACTTACCTGCCTTGTCCGACAGATGTTGAAAACACAGCTGTCGATGTTGATGCCACTGAAAAAGCGATCGAAGCTGGTGAGATTCAGGAGAATGAAGCGAAGCGAGTGATCCTTTCTGATTCGAAAGATGATCCACTTGTTTGCATGGCGTTTAAGACTGTTCTCGAACAGTTCGGTCAATTGACTTACGTTCGTATTTATCAAGGAACTGTCACCAAAGGTGAAAGTTACACCAATATCCGAACAGGACAAAAAGTCCGCTTCGGACGCTTGGTGCGTATGCACTCGAATGATCGTGAAGATATCGACTTCGCAGAAGCGGGTGACATCTTCGCTGTTGTGGGAATCGATTGTGCCTCTGGTGATACGTTCTGCGGTGATGATGCGAACTTGTCGCTGGAAAACATTTATGTTCCAGAACCTGTGATTCGTTTGTCCATCGAACCAGCTGATCGTGCGGGAGCAGATCGTCTCGGTAAAGCGCTTGAGCGTTTCCGCCGTGAAGATCCAACCTTCCACGTTAGTACCGATGCTGAAACAAACGAAACTTTGATTGCAGGCATGGGACAACTTCACCTCGAAGTTTACATCGAACGCATCAAGCGCGAATATCGCTGCGAAGTGAATATTGGTGAGCCGAAAGTTGCTTATAAAGAAATGCCGACAAAAGATGTCGCTTTCAATTATAAGCACAAAAAGCAAACCGGTG
>JABJMI010000072.1 GCA_018659505.1 Planctomicrobium sp. | reverse complement strand
TATATCCAGTAGTTCATCCTGCTCTAGTAGGTACTTCATCTTAGCAACAATCTCTGGATTCTCGTTAGAGATGTTTTTCTCTTCGCCGATATCTTTTGTGAGATCGTAAAGCCTCCAGTCTCCGGGTTGGTCGGCTTCTTTCTTATTGCGGCTTTTCTTGGCTCTGTATTTGACGAGTTTCCATTCTTCCATTCGCATCCCGACGGACGTCTCTCCTTCCTGGCTTGCCCAGAATAGGTAGTCGTGTTTCTTCTGATCAGGGTTTCCGAGAAGAGTTGGCAAGTAGGAAATCCCATCAATGTTTTGCGGTGGCTCGACGTTCGCAACTTCACACGCAGTCGGCAGGAAGTCCCAAAATGCGGAGGGCAGATCGCTGACGGTTCCTGGTTTCACTTTGCCTGGCCAGCGAGCGATCATCGGCACGCGAATACCGCCTTCGTGCATTGAACGCTTAAAGCCTTTGAGTGGTCCATTGGAGTTGAAGAACTCATGCTTGTGCCCCCCTTCTTGATGCGGTCCGTTATCCGAAGTAAAGATGACGAGAGTTTTCTCATCCAGCTTCAGCTCATCCAGTAAAGCAAAGAGTCGACCAACGTCTCGGTCCATGTGAGAGACCATCGCTGCAAATCCTTTTTCGGGGTTCGGCCAGTCGCGGTCGGCGTAGAGTCCATAGCCGGGGATTTCCATTCCATCTTTGAGGACGCGTCCCCCTTCGTTGTTCGCATGTGGAATCGTCCAATGAATATGCAGCAGGAATGGGTTCTTCCGATTCTCTTTAATGAACTTGAATGCAGCGTCTGTCATGAAGTCATGAGAATAACTTGTTCGCTCGGAAGAGACTCGTCCTCGCGCTTGCGGATTGTCCATCAACACATTGCCCGGCAACGTCACCTGTGTTTGGTTCTCCCAGAGGAATGGAGGATAAAAATTGTGAGCGGTTCCCTGGTTGAGATAGCCGAACCAATAATCGAATCCGTTGTTATTCGGATGCCCGACGTTGTTGACTTCCGCAGGGGTGTCGACATTTCCGAGTGCCCATTTCCCGACACCGCCAGTTGCGTAGCCTTGCGAATGCAACAACTCAGCGACGGTTGTCTCTTCCGGTTGCAGCTTACGGTCACGATTTCCAATGAGCCCGGTATGCCCACAATGTTGCCCCGTCCACAGCACCAAACGAGAAGGACGGCATACAGTATGCCCCGCATAATGATTGGTGAACTTCATCCCCTGAGCCGCCATCCGGTCGATGTTCGGCGTCTGGACAACTTCTTGTCCGAAACATCCCAGGTCTCCATAACCGAGATCGTCGGTCATGATATAAATGATGTTCGGCTGTTCGGCTGCTTCAGAAGAAACAAAACTCAAGCACGTTATCGTCAGCAAAAAGTATTTATTCACGTTCAATCTTTCGATGGAAATTGATTTACGTTGATTGTTTTGCCACCCACTTCAAGTGAGTGGCAAAACGCGTTTTCGATTCAAATAGTACTTAGCATGCGAGCAATTAAGTTTCGCGACTCGACGAACGAATCTCAAGCTCACATTGAATTCCAACAAAAGTCATTGCAGCGACGTATGAGATGTATGAAGATCAATTGAAAGCGAAACATTATTTCGCCGGACACTTTAAGTGTCCGGCATAACGCTCAATGAACGTGTTGATCCATCATGTACGAATTCCCCCCAGAGCCTTGGCAATCGAACACTCACGAAACCGTTGGCATTCATCTGTTCTGGTTGCTGGTGGGGGCGTTGATCATGATCTGGCTGTCGCATCCGAAGAGGCGTCCAACGATCTGGGACGCTGCGGGAATGCTGTTCGTTGGGTTGGTTTTGACTTCTCTACTTTTGTCAAGAAATACCGACTATCGAGGTTATCCCTCCGCATATCCAGCATTGATTTATTTTGCTTGGGGCATGGTAGGGTTGGCGATGATTTGGAACTGGTATCGGCTTTTAAAAGTAGGAGAAAGATGGGATGGTTGGTTTAGTTTGTCGGCAATATTAACTCTTTTATTTTTGATACTCTGCATGATTCCACCACTCCATACTCCCAGAGAAGCTTCGAGAAGATCACAGTGTAGAAATAACCTGAAGCACATTGGACTCGCGTTTCACAATTATCACGATGTGCATGAGCGATTACCGGCACAGCGATCTGGGCAACCGACGCACAGTTGGCGTGTCGATTTGTTGCCGTTCATTGATGAGGCGCCTCTCTTCAAGCAATACGATTTCGAAACCGAATGGAACCTCGGCAGCAACCAAAAAATCGCCAAAACGGAAATCTCTGTTTATCAATGCCCCAGTAATCCGTTTAGAAACAATACGGATGAATTTCCAACCACTGCGTATGTCGCACTGGTTGGACCGGGGACAATTTTACAGCCGGGGGAATCGCTGCCATTAAGTGAAGTGATAGACGGAACTAGCAACACATTGCTCGCTGTCGAAGCCTGCGGTTTGCAGATTCCCTGGTGCAAGCCGCAGGATGTTCAGCTGGCTGAGACCGAACTATTGATCAACGGACCGGGCAGCGAACTGGGCAAATCAGATGGAGCAATGTCTTCGTTTCATACTGGAGGAGTACAGGTACTCATCGCAGATGGCTCCGTCCGCTTCATCGGCAGCGAGATCGACAAAGATGTCCTCAAAGCACTCACAACTGCCAACGGAAGCGAAACGATCTCCGCAGATGATTTTTAGAATAGATTGATAACGAATTGTTTTGCCGGACACTTGAAGTGTCCGGCAAAACGTGAATCTAGAATGAGAAGAGCACAATGAATCGCCTTGAAATCATCGTCTGCATCATCATCTTTCTCGCAGTTGCCAGCTTGCTTGTTTCTAATGTCAAACATAATCGTGAGGTCGCGCGACGAACTCAATGTCTCAACAACATGCGTAATATCGGTATCGCTGTGCAGACTTATGCAACCGAACCAATTGAAGATTTTTTCTAACATCGAAACGGAGACTGAAGCAATGTTAAAATTTCTATACGAATATCAACTCGAATGGCCTGCCTGGAAATTCGGATTCTTAAAGATTTCAATGCTTTCGTTAGGAATTATCATCGGCTCAATGCTCCCGGAGTTCTGGAGTCCGCTGCATCTTTTCCTATGGATCATCTTCGGAGTCACCGCAGCCATCACTTCCGTCTGGGGATTTCAGGCGATGATCAAAAGTGTGGGTAAAGGTTGAAGAGAATTCGACCCGCTGTCTTTTCTTATCGTGTAGAGAACAAAGGCTCGATGCAAGACTGTTAGAACCGATGGCTGATGATTAGAGTAAGAGAGCGTGAGAGGGCATTTCTCTATGAAGGTTTAGCATCATGCTGCAAGTGGGTCAAAATTATCGATTGCGTCGTTCTTCGTCAGGCTTTCGGAGCAATATGCGTTCTGGGTTTTCACTCATCGAACTACTGGTTGTGATTGCGATTATTGGAATTCTGTTGGCGATTTCTGTGCCAGCATTACAGAAGACGCGAGAGTCTGCACGCATCACTCAATGCAAAAACCATTTAAAGCAGCATGGGACGGCACTTCAGAATTATGAAAGTCAATTTGGACACCTTCCGAAAGATGATGAGAACGGATGGGGAGTGGGAGTCTTCCTGCTTCCACAACTGGATCAGTCTCCGCTCTACGAAAAACTACAACCGCTCACTCAAACACTTGCTGTAGGCGCATCGGCTGACCCAGGATCAACCGGAGTCACCTTAGAAGTTTTTCGTTGCCCATCGTTTAGTGGAGAGAATCTCACACCAATATCATTTGGCCGATCAAATTATTTAGGGACATCCGAACTCTTTTCAGAAGAGAATTTGTTAACGGATATCTATGATGGAGAGAGCAATACGATCGCATTTGGAGAGACGGTGACCGATCATGCTTGGGCTTTACCTGGTTTGGGGACGTGTGATTCGATCCCGAATGACGATGGCTCTTACGGCAGCATGCATATTGGTGGAGCGAACTTTGTTATGTGCGACGGTGCAGTTCGATTTATTACTGACAGTATTGATTCAGAAACATTTCAAGCTCTATGCACCCTAGCCGGAAGAGAAACTGTCGGAGAATTTTAAGTTGCTCTCTTACGTCGATTCTGAAGTTCCCCACGATTTGTGGGCGCGGGTTTTGGGTTAGGTAACTTGTTGAAATTGGACGGGGCTTTTGTAGCCCAGGGCTGAGTGTTTTCTAATGGTGTTGTAAAACGCTTCGATGTATTCGAACAGGCTCCGGCGGGCTGCAACTCTGGATTCATACTGCTCTTGGTGAACCAGTTCCTTCTTCAGTGTCCCAAAGAACGATTCCATGGAAG
>JABJMI010000094.1 GCA_018659505.1 Planctomicrobium sp. | reverse complement strand
TCAACCCAGCAATACGGACCTCCGGCTCTGGGCAATCAAGCAAGGCAACGACTTGAATCAATTCTTCTGCGGTCTCTGCCGGGCACAAACTCTGGGCAGAGACAACTTCTTTCGGAACTTCCCCATCATTGCTGGCAATCATTTCATCCGATGAAATCACGGGTTCTTCAATTGGTTCAGCAATGGTGTCGGCTTCAGCTGATTGAGAAGTACTCTCAATGGGCGATGTCGCAACTTGGTCCGACAGTTTTGCATCCCACCATGCCTGACTTGTTGGAGGCAAGTCAGAATTCGCAAGCGAGTTATCAGCAATGGGATGTTGGAAATCTGCGATTGGCTGCGCAATTTGTTCAGCAGAATTCAAGTCGTCAGATTCTCGCTGAGCAATTTGAGGATCTTTCCAGGTCGCAGTTGGACTCTCTTTGATTATTGAACTCTCACTGACATGACCGTCTGTTGACTTCGAAGGTCCGGCATAGCTGAGTTCGATATTGTTGACTTTCTTTTCGCCAACACCTGGAGAGATCGTTTTCAATTTTGCCTGTTTCTTTGCTTCTTCCCAATCAATTTCTACGACTTGTCTTTGGGCAGTCGGCGCGAATGGCTGTTTGGTTTGAGGAGTTCTTCTCCTACTGGATTTAGAAGCTAGTTTTACATCAGAAGATTCAATCTGAGGAGCTAAGGCTGTCATGCGTGACTTTGCCTCCGCACATTGTGGATCCTGACTCGCGATGTGCCTGTAGAGTTGGTAGGCAACCTTTGTCTTTCCACCCTCTTCGTATTTCTGTGCGACTTGCAGTAATCGCTCAGTACGACCTGAAGCGACTTCTTCTACGGCTTGGCAATCAGTCTTTTGACTGATCCATGCTGGCTTTGATGCACAACCGCATGAAGCAAGTAGAACTGGAGCTACCAATAACACAACTTTAGAAATCTGACGCATCCCTGCCCCCTAAGTGGATGAACTTATTGTGCATCCAGGAGACGGTGGATATCCCCCCCACCGTCAAGAGTTTCACGCAGTCCAGAACTGGACTACTTACGTTTTTTTGTATCGGCGAAAGATGGCTCTGTTCTGAGACGGAAAAAGAGAAAAAAGTACCAGCTTTAAGGATTATTATAAAAACCGGGCTCACGGAAGTTGCGATTCTTGCCGGTCTGGACAAATTTCGGACTCGGAATCACTTTATGAGATGTTGGTTTCGATTCAGAAATGAGATCATCTGATCCAGAGCGTAAACGACAAAGTGCCAGCATTACTGTGGCTCGATCAATCGTCCCCAGAAGTCTTTGACCTTCCACAACTGGGATTCTGGGATGGATATGATGACTGAGGATTTGAACCAGTGTCTCAAAAGAGTCTGAAGAGGTAAGAGCGATCGAAATCGGGGACATGATCGAAGCAATTGGCTGGTCTCTATTCAATCCGAGCCAACTAAATTTCAGTAGATCATAGTCGGGGACAAGTCCAACTAATTCATCAAGCTCATTCAGAATGTAAATTTCCGCAGCTGGATATTTCAGAAGCACAGATTCGGCTTCACCGATGCTGGAGCTTGACAATATGGTCGTTGCGTCAGGATTGATGCAATCGCAAATCTGAAAGTTTGTCATAGAGGTCTCCTCTTTGGAAGTTCTTGAGCCAACTTTCAATGCATGAAGATCTGTCATGTTTTATCAGGGACAAACAAACTCTGCTTCAGGCAAGCGATTCACATTATGGTTGATCGCATTAACTAAGGTGAAATTTAACTCATTACGTACATCGGTCTTCCCATCCACTTGAGATATCACTGATTGGTAAAATTTGATCCGACATCACAGAATACGTCTGGTTGTACCGTTGTGATTGTTACGTTCAATGATTGTAAAAAATTCAGAAGGCTGATCTAAAGAGATCAACTCGAAACGGGCAGAATTGCCGGTCCATTCGCAGCGACACTTGCCTTCATAGCAGTTTCGGCGAATAATGCCTAAGGTCTTGTGAAGAGGTGGTTTAAATGGACGCTCAACGACAGAAATTACTGGATTCCATGATGGAATCTATAACAGGAGCCGCAATTGGCATTGTAGTTGCCATACTGCTTCTTGCGTTAGGAGTTCACTACTTGCGGTCATGGTATCGGGGTAGTGATGATCCTGCGGACAATTCGGATGAAATCCTCGAACAAATGCGAGAATTACACTGCGAGGGTGACCTTTCAGAGGAGGAATTCCGATCCATCAAGAGTCAACTGAAAAATCGTACAGAAACATGAGAGGTTGTTCCCACAATCTCAACCGGTTGTTCCCAACAACCATTTGCCAAGGAAGCTACTGTCACATCCTTCATCGCACCCTTCCTCAGCGAGCTTGGTAATTTCGATTTTTTTTTGACCCTATCCGTGTCGGTTCACGACGATCCTCATATAATGATAACTCGAAACAATTCATGGAGGGCGTTTCGAGACTTGCCGCAGGTCGATTATTCGGTCAAAAGCTTTTAAAGGAAATTACATGACCTCCAAAGAATTCACATCCAGTCGTGGCGGAACCGGTAAGAAGAACGCAAATTGTTCATTCTGTGGAAAAAGCTATCGAGACGTTGGTCCGCTCGTTGAGGGACCTAGCGATGTTTACATCTGTGGTGAGTGCATCGATCTCTGTCAGTCAATACTTGACCAGGATCGTCGTCGTCGAGGTGACAATAAGAAGCTGTTCCAGAAAGTACCGACTCCACGTGAGATC
>JABJMI010000251.1 GCA_018659505.1 Planctomicrobium sp. | reverse complement strand
GTTCCATCCATGGTAACCGAGTGTGGGGCTCGGAGAGTGTTGAGTAGATTTCTTTCTCGCAGCCATCAGGCATGCGTTTAGTTCTTGTGGGGAAGCAGATAGTAGATGCTGTTCGATCCTCATCACGGATCATCCAGAAAGTTGTTTGAATAAGTCGCCGAAGTCCGGCATGTCTTCTCGAAGCTGGTCCAACCATGCTTCGGGATGCCAAATTTCAACGCAGATCACTGCGCCGACGACCATCACATCGCCACTCTTTTCAGCACCTAAAAATTCTCGAAACCCTTCAGGGATTAAAACTCGCGAGCGATTCGCCAGTTTCACATCCGTTGAACGGGATGATAAAAGCCGCCCTAGTCGCTGGACCTCGGTCCATCTTTGCTCCATACGACCGGTGCGGATCTTCTCACGAATTAGTGACAGTCCATCGTCAACTCGTGCTTGCCAGTCAGCTGCTTTCCATAGACTGAGACAACCGCTGCGTTCCTTCGCAAGAATTGTCTGACCGGCTTCATCAACTATCGAAGTTGCGAATTCTGGTGGAAGAGTGAGTCTGTAGCGATCATCGAGCGCCCTCCGGAATTCTCCAGTGATAAATTCATCGGGAGGTGAGGGCATGATCGGAAACTCATAAAAGGAAGTACCCAAACAATGTACTGGGCTTGTTCCCCACAATCAAGTTGCTTTTCAAAGATCTGATGGGCGTGTTTCCCACAGGAGTGATATTAGTGGAGGATATGGTCGGGTCAATACGATTGCACTGGTTTTATTAGATTTTTTGATGAATTGAATTCTGTAGCGCAACAACCCTCTGAGGAGTTAAGGGACTTCAGGCAATTTTTAATCGCACAGGACATGTAAATGCTGCAGTATTTCCGCAATAAACTTTCGACTGCTCAGCTCAAAGCTCGCTATGAAAAGATGGTTCATGAGCGACTCGTCGAACTGACCGAAGTGAAAGCACCTCAACCTGTCTCTGAAGATCCGGGGGAATGGACCCTCGTTGGGGGTGGGAAGAATTTTGATTCCGAACCTGAACGATCTGCGACCCGCGATGATGTGCGTAAGTTAATTCGCAGTAATCCTCATGCCTGCAATATTCTTCGCTTACTGGAATCGTATGTCACAGGTCCAGGGTTGAAGTTGACGCACCAACCGATTGACACATTGGAAGTTGATCAGATGGATGACCAACTTCTCAAACAGGCGAATCAACTCTGGAAGCAGTTCTGCGACCACAACTTCTCGCACTACTCTTTCCGTGAACACGCCCGGAGAACTTGGCGAGACGGGGAGTGTTTTGTTCGAAAGTTCTCGGATTCTGCCTGGCCTCCGAGCCTTCGCTTTGTTGATCCTGAATCGATTTCCGCAACGACTAATGATCCGTCTTCACAAGGGATTCTGACCGAACCACACGATGTGGAAACGCCAGTTGAGTATTTGAGACATCTCAGCCACGACAACCAAATCGTGGAACGCATCCCCGCCAGCCAAATGACACAGACAAGGATTGGCGTCGACTCGAACGAGAAACGCGGCGTCTCATTGTTTGCACCTCTTGTGGAACCGCTGAAATGTTTTTCACGTTGGTTGGACACTGAACTCCTTGCGAGAAAACTTCAATCTTCAATTGTTCTCTGGAGGAAAGTGCAGGGTTCTCCACAGATGGCGGAGAACTTCGCGGATCAGGCGGGGACAACTGGCGTCGGTGGCTCTCGAAGAGAGAAGTTCGCTCCTGGAACTGTCCTGACAACGAATCACGGAACAGACATTCAGTTCTTACAGCCGAACACCAACTTTACTGACGCTGTTTCTTTGGGGCGAATGTTATTGCTCTCGGTTGCTGCCGGGGCAGGGTTACCGGAGTTCATGTTGACTTCCGACGCATCAAATGCAAATTTCGCATCGACAATGGTTGCCGAAGGACCGGCAGTCAAATTCTTCCAAAGTCAGCAGGAGTTCTTTGCAGCGGAGTTCACCAAACTCTGGAAGTGGGTCATGCAGGAAGCGATTGAGCAGGGGCGACTTCCAGAAGATTTCTTCGACCGCATAGATATCAAATGGTCCTTCCCGCCATTAATCAATCGCGACCGACCTCGTGAACGATTAGCAGATGCCCGACTTGTCGAAAGTGGAATTCTCTCCCGAGCCGAAGTCGCGAGAAGAGACGGTGTTGATCCCGCAGCGATGAAGCGAGAACGAAACGATGAAGATAGAAATAATTCGAGGTCTTCACCCACATAGTCTTTCAGTTAACAAGTGTGGCAGAAGAAGATTATTTACCACGAAACACACAAAAGACACTAAAAAAGAAAGAGGAGATTTTTCGTGTGATTAGTGTGTTTCGTGGTACTTTGAAAATTGCAAACCTGTGTAGAAAAAAAGTGTTTTCAAGAACAGCTTAGGCAGAATGTTGCTGCTGATGTGCAGTGAAGTTAGAATGAGTTTCTAGACGACGTAAAGTCGTTCATAAACCTTTTTGACATTCTATTTAGACCGCCGATGTCAGTTCTGCATTCTGAAGAACAACAACCTAATCAAACTCCGCAGCCGCTGCATTTTGGTTCGTTGCGGTTACCCTCGCGCTATCTCCTCTCGCCACTTGCTGGTTTTACGAATCTGCCGTTCCGTAGGGTTTGTCGAGAAATTGGTGGAGTCGGACTTTGCACGACCGATCTTGTCAGTGCGCGTGGATTGTTAGAGAAGAATGAGAAGTCGCTGCAATTGATTGCGACTCATGAAGTCGACACGCCTTACTCGGTGCAAATCTTTGGACCGAATCGCTCAGAGATGAGGGACGCCGCTCAATTTCTCCAGGAAGATGGTGTCGATTCGATTGACATCAATATGGGTTGCCCAGTTGATCGCATTACGAGTGGTGGTGCTGGCTCAGCCATGATGTGTTCGACGGAGAACACAATTCAACTTGTTCAATCAGTCGTTGAAGCGGTCTCGATCCCGGTCACAGTTAAGATGCGACTCGGCTGGGATGACACGCAGTTGACCGCTCCGAAGTTCGCTCGTGAATTCGAACAAGTTGGTGTCGTCGCAGTTGCGATTCATGGACGAACACGCGAGCAAGGCTTTAAAGGAAAAGTGAACCGAGACGGGATTCGTCAAGTCGTCGAGGCGGTCTCTGATATTCCTGTCATCGGAAATGGCGACATCTTAACGGTTGCAGATGCAGAGCGAATGTTCGCTGAAACCGGTTGCCAGGGCATTTCAATTGGGCGTGGAGCATTGGCAAACCCATGGATCTTTCGCCAGTTGGTCGAATGGGAAACGACCGGATCATTTACTCCCCCGGGAAACTTCGATGAACGACTTGAATTGATGCTCCGTCAGTTCAGCTATCTCGCAGAACACGTGACTCCGCGTCGTGCAGTCGTCATGTTTCGCAAAATGGGGCACTGGTATCTTAAAGGAATGCGCGTTCGTAAATCGCTGCGGCACCAGTTTCAGACCGCACGCAATCGCGAAGAACTCCAAGTTGCGATTGAAGCAGTTCGCCTTGCTGGTCCCATTGGAGGAGACCGAACTGGAGTTCTGCCAGACATGCACGTCCCGGTCCCGAGTGGTCCGGTTGAGAAGTGGTAGCATTACTCGACGATCTTTCATCTCGGTTGAGAAGAACCTTGGCTTCAGTCACAATGCTTGCAAAATTACCTCTTATGACTCCGATAGGTCGACAATACTCATGCAATCATTTCTACGAATCCTCTCTCTACTTTCAATTCTTTCGCAAACGTCAGTCGGTGAAGCCAAGCAGCCGAACATCATTCTCATTATGGCAGATGATATGGGCTTTGAGTGTGTTGGAGCGAATGGAGGTGAGACTTATCAGACGCCGAACCTTGATCGACTCGCTGCAAGCGGAATGAGGTTTGAGAATTGTTTCAGTCAGCCGATTTGCACTCCTTCACGCGTCAAGATTATGACGGGAATTTCAAATGCCAGGAACTATGTTCAGTTCGGTCTGCTTGATCCCAAAGCTTACACGTTTGGGAACCTCCTCAAGGACGGCGGCTATGAAACGTGTATTGTTGGGAAGTGGCAACTCAAAGGAGGCTTGGAAGGACCGAACAAGTTTGGCTTCGATGAATACTGTCTATGGCAAGTGACTCGTAGACCGAATCGCTATCCAAATCCAGGCTTTGAAATCAATCATGAAGAGAAGGATTTCAAAAATGGGGAGTATGGTCCAGACATTGTCAGCGACTATGCCTGCGATTTTATCAAAAGAAAATCG
>JABJMI010000442.1 GCA_018659505.1 Planctomicrobium sp. | reverse complement strand
ATTGAAGGCGTTAATAGTTCACTCTCGGGAACAACTTCAATTGAGTTGCTGGAGTTTTCACTACCTCGGCTCGAAGTTCAATCGGAAGATGTATTCGGGATTGTCGTCATGACAACTGGTGGGAACGATGTCATCCATAATTACGGGCGAACTCCGCCGCGTGAAGGTGCAATGTATGGAGCCACAATGCCGCAAGCGGAGCCATGGTTTGTGAATTTTGAAGTTCGCCTACAAAACATTCTCGATTCGGTTGAGGGGAAATTTCCTGGAGGTTGCGAGATATTCCTGGGCAACATCTACGACCCGACTGATGGAGTCGGAGATACAATCAATGCTGGATTACCCCCTTGGAAAGATGGGTTGAAAGTTCTGCAACGCTACAATCAAATCATCGAAGAAACTTCTAGTCAGCGGAAGCATGTTCATCTGGTTGACATTCATTCAACATTTCTCGGACACGGCATTCATTGCAAGAAGTTCTGGAAGAAGACCTATCGCAGCCACGATCCTTATTATTGGTATTTCGACAATCTCGAAGACCCGAACGACCGGGGCTACGACGCAATACGCAGACTTTATTTGAACAAGATCGCAGAAGTTGTGCCGCACAAGTTGTAAATGAAACAATTGGATGCCGTTTAGCTGAACACTTAAAGTGTGCAACGAAACGACTATTTGGAGTCAAATTTTTGAGTATACGAACTGTACTATTTGATTTGGGTAATGTGCTGTTGGACTTCTCGCATGAGAAGATGTGCCAGCAGGTATCTGAGCTGATTTCTGTGTCGCAAACGGAGGTGAAACTAGTCTTCTTTGAAAGTGGGTTGTCGTTCAAATTCGAAACGGGAGAACTCACCGAGTCAGAGGTACATCAGCACCTTGAGCGAGCATTTCATCAATCTTGTACAATTGAACAACTCCGAGAAGCCGTTGGGGACATCTTTACTCCGAAAGTAGAAATGGAGGCGATCGTGCAGTCGCTGCGAGGGCAAGGAATTCGATTGGTTTTGATGTCGAACACTTGCGAGACTCACATTGAATGGATCAGGCAAACATACACAATCCTGAACGAGTTTGACCACCTCGTCCTCTCGTATGAAGTTGGAGCGTGTAAGCCAGATGAGTCGATCTACAAGTCAGCCTTGAAGCACATCAATTGCTTACCCGAAGAATGCTTTTATACCGACGATATTGCGGAGTACGTTCTGAAAGCGAGATCTCTAGGCATCAATGCCGAAGTCTTTACAGGCTCCACAAAATTGAACAGCGACTTCAAGAAGTATGGTCTCAAAGTGTAGATGATGATTCTTTCCCAGTTGAAATCACGAATTCAGGATAACTTCGTCGTAGGTTTTCCAAAAGAATTTGATGGAGGAAAGTTCTCGGGTGACAAGGTCTGGTTCTCTCAGAGAGACTGTCGCCCCGATCTCTTCGGAGATTAAAGATTCAATACTTCCAACTGAAATTTCTTCCTCTGGCAGTTTGATTGAATTGAGTTCCTTGCCTTTCATCTCCCCATAATGTTCTGGCGGATAAAACAGGGCCCCGTTGTAATAGTCGATCGCAAAAGCGATCACGCCAGGGACAAAGAAGAAAACAAGCCCGACGGCATCCATCCCTGCAACTGTCCAGTCAACGTCACTCATGCCACCACGTGGCTGACCGATACGCTCATCGTAGAGCATTGTTCCGCAACCAGTTGCTGAAAATCCCACGAGAGAGATCAACGACCCGCTAAGGAATCGTCTTCTTGTGAGCGAGATTGACGCCGAAGATTTGTGCGATTCAGACTGATGGTACATGCTTGCTTAACTCTGATTCACCATCGATAATAATAGAAAGAAGAAGCATCCTCATTTGATAAGTCTTCATTTCATATATTATCGTCTGGAAGTCATAAAAGTTGATTCCGCTCGTAAGGATTCTTTATGAATTGACCTTTTACTGGAATACGAACTTTCCGATTCGCTGTGTCTCAAGCAGATTCAGCCACTCACTTGGCGAGCACAATGCAACACCTGTATAATCAAACAGGCCTTTCGATTGTTTCAGAATGAAACAAATTTATATCCTCGAAAGGAACCCCTGGAATTCATTGGAAGAAATCGATTTATGAAGCGCCTGTACTTTTTAAGTTTAGTTATTGTCAGTCTCATCGGTTCAGCGACCTTTGCAGAGGAAGGCAAATGGGTTTCGCTGTTCAATGGAAAAGATCTGACCGGATGGACTCCTAAAATCAAAGGTTATGAATTGGGAGAGAACTACGCGGATACGTTCCGCGTTGAAGATGGTCTGATGACCGTTTCGTATGATGGGTATGATAAGTTTGACCGAAAGTTTGGTCACATCTTCTACAAAGACAAGTTTTCGAATTACAAATTTCGAGTTGAGTACCGCTTTATTGGGGATCAATGTGCCGGGGGTGAAGGCTGGGCGTTTCGAAACAGCGGGGTCATGGTGCATGGCGAAGATCCTGCGGAAATGGATAAAGATCAAGACTTTCCAACCTCGATTGAAGTTCAACTTCTTGGAGGAAATGGAAATACTCCACGAACGACATCAAACTTATGTACACCGGGAACAAATGTTGTAATGAAGGAGGAACTGATCAAAAAGCATTGCGTTAGTTCAACTTCAGAGACTTATCATGGTGACCAGTGGGTCACTGCTGAAATCGAAGTTCGCGGCAACAAAGTTATTAAGCATATCCTCGATGGTGAAACGGTACTCGAGTACAACAAGCCGCAACTCGACGAACGTGACGAACATGCCAAAGCACTCGCAGAGAAACAAGGGGGAGTGATGTTGAGCGGCGGCACGATCTCCTTACAGTCAGAAAGCCATCCTGTGCAATTTCGCAAGGTTGAGATTATGGTCCTTGAAGATTAACGCTCAATAGTTTCTTTGTTCGGATGATTCTTTTTTCAGTAACAGGTGGAACATGTTGTTTCGAATTTCTGTCATAGCGTTTGTCTTCGCAATTTCCGTGAATCATGGGGTTTCAGCGGAGATCACTCAGTTCCGAGGTTCGAACGGTGATGGAATCGCTGAAGGCACAGCTGCTCCAACGCATTTTTCAATAGAAAAGAATCTCTCATGGAAAGCTGCTGTCCCAGGGAAAGGCTGGTCTTCGCCTGTGATTTCGGATGGGAAGCTCTGGCTGACGACTGCAATTGAGATCTTTCCGACCGAAGAGGAAAGAGAAGCACTGCTCACAAAAGCTGGAGACGACCCGAAAGTCTTCAAGATGCGAGGGATTGCCAAAGCGATCACTTTACGTTTATTGAAGATTGATCTCGCTTCAGGAGAGATTGAAGATCAAGTCGATCTCGTCCATGTTGATGAACCGAATCCGATTCACAAAACGAACAGCTACGCCTCACCTACTCCAGTGATCGCAGGAGGTTCTATTTACTGCCATTTTGGAACCTACGGTACTTATTGT
>JABJMI010000518.1 GCA_018659505.1 Planctomicrobium sp. | reverse complement strand
CTCAACAAGAAATCCGAGAATACATCAACTACTACAATACCTCCCGCCGACACTCATCCATAGACTACCAAACCCCAACCCGCTTCGAAGCGATCCACAACTCTTAAGGAATCGCGCGCCCGTCAAGTTGGTACCACCTCAATTGAAGCCAATCCATTCACTTTGCTTCCAGCCGGATTGATGATTTTCTTCACTCCACATGGACGCCGCATTGGAGACTATCAAGCAGGAACCATTGTCGTTAAGTCGCGTAAAAGACGAGGTTGAGTCTTGAGCTGGACTTGCATCATTTAGAACTGAGCGCGACAATCGATTCTAACAATCCAATGTTACTAATCGCTGTAGAATCGATATGCCATACGAGAACTTCTCCACACCTTCACGACGAACATTCCTCAAAACAACCGCAGCGACATTCGCTGCACCGTTATTAATGGCTTCTCGCTTGCCCGCTCAAAACAATACATCTGCCAACGACCGCATCAATGTCGGAATAGTCGGTCTTGGTTCGCGAGGGTTTAATCTTCTCGATGAATTCCTAGGCGAAGAACGAGTCCAGATTGTTGGGTTATGCGATGTCCATGATCTCCACTATCGAGACCGAGGATGGGGGAAAGGTCCAGTATACGGTCGCGTTCCTGCTCGACAAAAAGTCGAGAAGAAATATGGTGAACAATATAAGTCTGGTACTTTCGCTGGGCTGACGATCACCTCTGAGTACGACTACCTTTGTCAGCGAGATGATGTTGATGTGATCGTTGTCGCGACGCCGGATCATTGGCATGCGCAATGTACATTGAATGCTTTGCGAGCAGGCAAAGATGTCTATTGTGAAAAGCCGGTGACGCATCTCTTCTCGGAAGGTCAGGCTGTTTATCGAGAAGTCGCTAAACAGATGGCTGTCTTCCAAACGGGTTCACAACAACGTTCGCTCCCCTTCTTTCAACATGCGGTCAATCTCGTTCGGAATGGTGTTCTAGGAGAGATTAAAAAGATCGAAGTTGGTATTCCGCCGGGGTATGATGAACCGATGGGCAGCACTGAAGTTCTGACTCCTCCCATTGGACTCGACTATGAACGCTGGTGCGGACCTTCTGAAGTCCTGCCGTACATGCAGGCTCGACATCACCGTTGGTGGCGAGGACATCGTGCTTATGGCGGAGGAGTCCTCATGGACTGGATCGGACACCACAACGACATTGCTCATTGGTCAATGGATCTCGACAAGAGTGGTCCCTCGTTAGTGGAAGCAGTCGATTGGACGTATCCAAATACCGATGTCTACAACACTCCGCATCAATATACGATTCGCTGTGAATACCCAAATGGAATAACTTCAACCATCTCCAGTCGTAATGAGCAAGGTACAAAATGGATCGGGGAGAATGGTTGGTTCCATGTCAAACGAGCCGGAATGAGTGCCTCCGATTCTCGCTGGGCGAATTTGAAGTTTAAGGTTCCCGGAGATTTTCGTGTTCAGCAAGTGAAGAACCATGTTGCGAATTTCATTGACTGTGTGATTAGCAGAGAAGAACCTCTCGCACCGGCGGAAACCGGTCACCGATCAATCACTCCCGGGCATCTCGGATACGTTTCACAAACATTACAGAGACCATTGAAGTGGGACGCTGATAAAGAAGTTGTGATTAACGATTCAGAAGCCAATCTGTTGCTTATGCAGGTCGCTGATCGAAAATTCGGGTAAAGGTTGTATCGATTGAAATGAATAATCATGGAAAATTAAGTTCTCCCGACCGTAATAATCGGAAAAGGATGCACTTAAGGCAAGGCATCTTTGCTGATAGCGTAAGCAACATCATTCCATGAATGCAGCGAGTCGATAGTTCAGAATGGTGTCCTTCAAGGAGGACAACAACATTCAAGATTAAGAATGAAAATAGATAGGGAGAGTCTATATGTACAAGAAAATCATGATGGTTGCCGTCGTCACGATGTTTTTATTTGGCGGGATGACAACACAAAACAGTGCGAGTGCTGCTCCTGAATGGAAAGGTCCAAAAGGATCATTGCCTGAGCGACCAATTTATCCTTCTTCAAAACTCGCTGCCTACAAACGAACTTTGAAGTCGAGAATTCTAAAATGCAAATGGGATTTGAAATTTCACAAATACAAAGGTTACTCTTCTGCAAACGTGCAGCCACATTTCAAATCTCAGAAGTGATGGGAGACAAGTTGAGAGTTGATGGATTAGAGTTGAGAGAGTGTTGATTTTCATCCAACTCAAATCAGATTCAAATAGACGAATGTAGTCGCGAACTTCATTCGTCTATTTTTTCGTTGTGTCAGATCACCACCAGAGTGTGAAGCCAGCGACCAAGCCTTGCAGGTTCGAATCGCCGATGTGCAGGATGTCGTAGCCGGTGTACAATTCGAGGTGATTGTAAACGAGACCGATGGTTGTCTTGCTGTGGTACAAGTCAGCGTCGCCAATCGTTCCGGCATCTAAGACGCTACGAATCACGAATGGATCGGTTGGAAACCAGTCGAAGCCATACGTGAAGTTAAAACCGACATCGCTTTGACCGCCGCCCATCCAGTTGAGACCGAGACCGGTATAGAACTGGATCTTCTCACTTTGGGCAAATCGAAAGATCAGATTGGCATCTCCAGTCCAAAGTTCATCGGTGCCACCGGAGATTTCTTCTCGCCAATGATTCCATTCTGTGTCGATTCCGAAACGAGATTGCGTATCGAGTTGAACTCGCCCACCGATTCGTTCTAAGCCGGAAAAATCATTCCCGTATTCGGCAGTGAACCTTTCCCCAATTCCGTTGTAGGTTGCGAGTTCTTCGGGATAGAAAATCAGATAGCCATCGACACCATCCTGGTAAGGATAGTGCGGAAATTCTGGAACGCTCGAATAGTCATCACCTACCATCGCTGCCGGTCCCCACCAAGGGGCAGTGACCGTAAAGAGTATCGGCGGACCTAATAGATCGGAAAAAAATGACGAATCGTCATCACAATCGTCGTAATGGTTGTGAGAACTGCGTCGACGCTTCTTCTTTTTCTTGTTGTTGCTTTCGTTATCATCACTTGAAGAGCTCCCCTTCGCTGATTCGCGTACATCGCCCAAATCGCCAGCAAATAGACGTGTATGCAGAGGAGAAAGCATAAAACATGCTATGAGTGCGAGAAACAAGAAACGAGCAAATTGGGGTAACATCTTCAAATCCTTCCGCGAGCTAGGGTCTCTTAGCGGAAATCATTGATGGAGTGCAAGATGAGATTCGAGTAGTAAAACTTGATTAGCCTCACACTTTAAGTGTGGGGCAAACCGCTAAACAAGCTCCTCAATCACCTGCCGATGATCAACGAGAAACTGCGGACGACCGTTGTTGTCTTGTAAGAGCGGTTGCTGACAATCAATACCGAGTTGACGATAAACGGTCGCGAAGACTTCTTGTAGATGGACAGGGCGATCTTCCGGGCGTTCGCCGAGGCGATTTGTTGAGCCAATCACTTGACCAGTGTTGAGACCTCCTCCGCAGAGAAAGAAGAAGCCGGCACTTGGCCAGTGATCACGTCCCGCATTCTTGTTGATGCGTGGAGTCCGACCGAATTCGCCTGACATCATGATGATGGTGTCCTCGAGTCTGCCGGAGTTGTGCAAGTCTTCAATCATGGCTGACATTGCGACATCCATCACCGGTAATTTTTTACGCATGGCATCGAAGTTTTTGCCATGAGTGTCCCAGCCGCCTATTGAAAAGGCGACGTTTCGAACTCCGGTATCAATCAATCTGCGAGCCATGAGAAAATTCTTCGCATCGCGGTCTTTTTTCGCTCCGTAGCGATCAACTGTCTCTTCTGCCTCTTCATTGAGGTCAATCGCTTTGGCAACCTGACCCGATGTAATCAATCCAAATGCTCGCTGCGAAAAACTATCCATCGCGTCCATCATCCCGCTGGCATCCGCCTGACGACGGTAACGATCAAATTGTCCCAGTAGTTCGCTTCTTTCTTGAAAGCGATCCTCTTTGATTCTCGTGTTCAATTTTAGATTTGCTTTGCCTGTCCCATCGGGTCGATATGCGGAATGAGTTTGACCAAGAAACCCCGGGCGTGTCCAACCTGTTAGATCCATCGCCATTGGAGCGGTCCCATCAGCTGTCGTAACAGCTGGTCCATACAGTTTCGACATGACTGCTCCCAACCCGGGTCGACCACCCTGCTCTTTCATCGCTCGTGTCGACCAGCCCGAATCTGATTGCGTTGCCGAGTGTTCATTCTTCAGATCAACAAGAGAACGGACAATCGCGATCTTGTCTCCATGTGATGCGAGATTAGGAAAGAGTTCGCAGATCTCAACGCCGCTCGCTTTGGTCGCAATCGGGCTGAATTCGCCTCGGAATTCTTTCGGTGCTTTCGGCTTGAGATCGAATGTATCAAGATGAGTCGGTCCACCAGCGAGGTAGATATTGATGATCGATTTGCCAGTCGCTTTTGCTCCCGCAAGAGCTTCAGCCCGTAACAAGTTCGGCAACGACAAACCTGCTATTCCGGTCGCACCGATAGTGAAGAAATCTCGACGATTGATATTGTCACAGAAACGACGTTGAGCACCGTACCAATTCAACATAATCAAACCTCGTGGCTAACGAATCCATTGCAATGGAAAAGCATCAGTAACGAGAGTACCTTCCCAAGCGGTTAACATCAATAGCGATTGATCGGTATGCAGCTTGTTCGAGTAGATTCCTCACTTCGTATGGCAATAATAATTGAACGCAAATATTACGGATTGAACAGATTCATAAAGCGAGAATGGTTTACGATAATTCATAGGGCATCCCGAGAGAGAGACCTTGTTGCTTTTGAAGATAAACGCAAAGAAGTGAAAGAAGCGGTGAAAACTCTTTGCACCCTATGCGTCATTGCGCCTTTTCGTTGAGATCAGCTAAGCTAACATGGAGGAAGATGACCGAGTAGCGAAATCAAACATCTCCCACATTGGACATTTCTGGTCCATTTTGACAACAATCATTGATCAATCAGTCGAGCAGGTTCGTATCTATCGTTATCAGAGGCTATTCAGCACGATTCCGGAATAAGGTTCAGGATGTCAATTGAGTCAAAAGAGAAGACGGTTGTTTCGGTCAACAATCTGCATGTCAATTACGGTAAGGTTCACGCGGTTCGAGGCATTTCGTTCGAAATTCCAAAGGGCGAAGTCTTTGGGTTTATTGGCCCCAATGGTGCTGGGAAGTCTTCCACCATTCGAGTGCTGGCGACGCTGCAAAAGAAGTTTGAAGGAACTGTACGTGTCAATGGCATTGAGGTTCGTGACGATCCTGATCGCGTTCGTGAGATGATCGGCTTTATGCCCGACTTCTTTGGAGTCTATGAAGACCTCACCTCACGAGAGTATCTACACTTCTTCGCTGCGGCGTATCGCTTGCCTAAAGATCGGCGAGAATCTGTCGTTAAGGACGTTCTCGAACTAACAGACCTGACGCACAAAATTGATTCACCAGTTGATGCGCTTTCTCGCGGAATGAAACAACGACTCGCACTGGCACGTGTGTTGTTACACGATCCCGACCTCCTCTTACTTGATGAACCGGCTTCTGGTTTGG
>JABJMI010000409.1 GCA_018659505.1 Planctomicrobium sp. | reverse complement strand
GCGGGACCACCGATCAAGTTCATTGGTAAAACAAAAACCGGTCAACGCGATGACGCTCGCTCAAGACAAGTCGAATCGTCACGCGGATATATGGCAGCGAAAGAGTTGGTCTACGATGCTTTGTTAAGACGTGCAACAGATATTCACCTCGAACCTAGAGAAGACGAACTCGCAGTTCGTATCCGTATTGATGGCATGATGTATCCCGCAGAACCGTTCGACAAATCGGTCGGTGACGCAATTACAAACATCATTAAGGTACTCTGCGCGATTGATATTACAGAGAAAAGACGGTCTCAAGACGGTAGCTTCGCTGCGATCGTCGAAGGTCGCGAAATTGATTTTCGTGTGGCGTCTCAGGGAACGCGCCATGGCGAGAAAATCAGTATGCGTATTCTTGATCAGTCAAATTCGGTCGGGACAATCACCGAACTCGGAATGCGGAAACAATTGCAGCGAGACTTGGAGACCACAATCGATCAGCCGCATGGGTTGATGCTCGTTTGTGGTCCAACAGGAGCAGGTAAATCGACAACTCTTTACGCCAGTATCAACGGAATTGATACCATGGAGAAGAACGTCATCACCGTTGAAGATCCTGTTGAATATAAGATGGATGGTGTCACGCAAATCGAGATTAACACCAAATCTGGAAACTCTTTTGGCAAGTCCTTGCGTAGTATTCTCAGGCAAGATCCCGATGTGATCATGATCGGGGAAATTCGTGATGAAGAGACAGCGAAAATCGCCTGTCAGGCTGCGAACACCGGTCACATGGTTTTCTCAACCATTCACGCGAATGACACAATTACCGCTCTCTATCGACTGCTCGACCTTGGTGTTGAACCGTTCATGATTTCAACATCCATCTCAGCAATCCTCGCACAAAGACTCGCCCGACGACTCTGTCCTTCCTGCAAAGAAAAGTACAAACCAAAGCCTGAACTTTTGAAAGCGGTCGGTCTTCCACCTGAGAAGATCAAAGATTTTTGTCGACCTCCTGTGAATCCAACATCAGTCTGTACGAAGTGCAACGGGCTAGGTTACTACGGGCGAGTTGGTGTTTATGAAATGCTCTTAATCAATGACCGCATTCGAGACATGATTCGAGACACAGCATCAATGTCTGCAATTCGAAATGAAGCAAGAAAAGGCGGGATGCTCTACATGCAGGAAGAAGGCTTACGTCTCGTCGTGAGAGGCGTGACCTCAGTCGATGAAATCAGCCGTGTCGTGAAATAAGTAACTACGAAAATTAATTGCGTCATCCGTTTAGTTTCACGACTACTTGATCAAATGCATTCATTATTACTTCAGGAATCAATTAATGCCTCTTTTTGAAATTGAAACGGAAGCCCACATCATGGTTGGTTGGGCGGATAATAAAGACGAGGCAATGAAGTTTGCCGAAGAGCATTACCCAGAGGAAGCAGTCAAGCGAGTCCATCAACGCCCGCGAGATGTCTGGGTTATTTCAAAGCGACTCTTAGGACTTGATACACCGAGCGCACCCTGCGAAGTCGCACGCGACTGCCTCTCAAAATCATCGGGGGACAAGGTCCATGCGATCCGTCTCTACCGGCAAGAAACCGGAGTCGATTTACACGAAGCACAACTGGCTATTGAAAGCAATATGTCGCTAGGCTGGTGAAGTTTTCGTATACGTTTTCATGGTGCGCGATCATGCACCCATTTGCATAAAGACTTAATTGATGACCGAAGATTCGCACCAGGGAACGCCTCCAGATTCAGAGGAGGTCGCACAGGTGTTTGTTCAACTTTGCGAAGTGATTGCAAAGCTACGCTCTCCTGAAGGATGCCCATGGGATCGAGTGCAAACCCTGAAGTCGATTAAACCATTCACCCTGGAAGAGACTTACGAACTGCTCGAAGCAATCGATTCAGACGACAATGAGAACATCAAAGAGGAGTTAGGCGATGTTCTCTTGCAGGTGATGCTTGATGCACAGATCGCTGACGATGAAAAACGGTTCAACATTATCAATGTGATTAAAGGCTTAACAGAAAAGATGATTTCTCGTCATCCACATGTTTTCGGAAATGCTCATGCTGAGACGGTCGATGATGTCCGCTCGCATTGGGAGCAACAAAAAGCGAAAGAGAAATCGACACGGACTTCTGCACTCGATGGGATTCCCGTTGATCTACCAGCACTCGCCAAAGCAGCGCGCATTCAAAAGAAAGCAGCACGCATCGGCTATGATTTTCCGCATCGGGCGATGCTCTTCGACAAACTCAATGAAGAGATCGAAGAACTTCAAAAAGAACTCTACCCAGATGGAGACATTCCGATCATCCCCGCAGCGGTCGATATGGAACCGGTCCCAGATGAACCTGTTGAAGACGCTGATCGACATGACCGTATCGAAGAAGAGTTGGGAGATGTTCTCTTTGTGCTCTCCAATATCGCACGTCGCTGGGATATCAATCCCGAAGAGGCTCTACGCCGTTCGAATCGCAAATTCGCCGGTCGCTTCAAACATATTGAAAGTGGACTGGCTGCTGAAAACAAATCAATTCACGATGCCAGCCTCCAGGAAATGGAAGCACTCTATCAAGCAGCGAAGCGATTAGAAAAAGAATGAGAACTGGAAGTTCTTAGAACCGTAAGACTTCCCTCTGAATAAAACTCGTCGCATTTAAACAAAAAACTCCACACAACTATTAAAGTTATGTGGAGTAAAAGTGGTCGGGGGCGGGCTTGAACCGCCGACACCTGGATTTTCAATCCAGTGCTCTATATTGCGTTTTGCATTTCTGTCTTTCAGATTTAGGAGCCAGTGAATCTGTAACGAATCACTCTAAAAGACATTGAGAATTGCGAACTTGATTCTTGAATATGGCATCATTTTCTTTACCAAGCTCTCTCAATTGGTCTGAAAATGATTTATAAATACGTAACGCTTTCTTGAGAGATGTCATTTACTGGAGAACTTTGAAAATCAAAATTAAGCGACCACGATTCATGATAAAAAACAGCGAATCAAAGATCGAAACCATCAAGAAATGTGCCTTGAAAGGCATAGTTTCTGGTGATCAATTCCGTGACATGCTGGTTCTTAAAGGTGGAAACGCCATCGACCTTGTCCATGACCTTGGCAATCGCGCTTCGATCGATCTCGACTTTTCGATACAAGGTGATTTTGATGAAGTTGAAGTTGTCGCCTTGAACTTGGAAACCAACCTCATTGCTATGTTCAAAGAGATGGGCTTACAGGTTTTTGATTTCAAAATGGAACCAAAGCCGACGCATATCTCGGTAGAGATCGCTGATTTTTGGGGCGGGTATAAGTTGTCTTTTAAATTGATTGAAGCAAACATGTTTACCAATCTCGGGTCAGACTTGGATAAACTTCGACGTAGTGCCGTGAATGTCACCGCTGCCGGAGCAAAAACATTCAAGGTCGATATCAGTAAACACGAATGCTGTTCTAAGAAGGAGCTTCATGAAGTTGATGGATTCAAAGTATACGTTTACTCAATTCCAATGATTGTTGCAGAGAAATTGCGTGCAATTTGCCAGCAAATGCCAGAGTACGGACCGATTGTAAAGCGAACTAGACTTGGTTCTGCACGAGCTAGAGACTTTTTAGATCTATACAGTCTGGTGAGTCCAGGCTATGTCAATCCAAGCTCTATCGAATTTCAATCGCTGGTCAAAGAAGTTTTTAACATGAAGCGCGTTCCGGTTTCGTTCATCGGTAAAATTATAGAGTCCCGCGAGTTTCACAGTCTTGACTTCCAAAGTGTTGTTGACACAGTTAAGCAAGATCAACTTATCGAAAATTTCGACTTTTACTTTGATTTCGTATGTCAGTTTTGTCAGCGGTTAGAATCCCTTTGGGACGTGTAGACTCCATTCCTTGATGTACTCAGTTTGCTTCATTCCATAATCAAGGTAGAAGTCGTACTGTAACTCGAAGTCGCCCATTTGATTCATTTGCGACGTTGAATAATTTCCCGCCCGCTCAATATAGAAACCTAT
>JABJMI010000073.1 GCA_018659505.1 Planctomicrobium sp. | reverse complement strand
CTTGCATGAACGACATCATCGAGTGCATATTGGCTTCCATAGTCGAAAGCTCAATACACAATGCTGGAGTGTCCAGTTCTGAAAAATGTTTACCGATCATGAATTCGACTCGGAACTTTCAATTGGTCCGAAGAAGGTGTAGTACGGTTCGCCGTTTGCGATTCGCTGCGTGAGTAACGCTGCTTCACGAAGATGATAATCGCCCCACATTGATGACTCTCCGTAGGGGATATTTGAGCCCTCAGGGATGTGATCCCATCCTCGCGGACGATGATAAACAGAGTGCAACAACAGTCCTTGATGGCTTGCATCAAAACTGAGATACGGTTCCTGAAGTAATGTGTTGAGGATCGTGAGACCGGTCTGGAAATAACGCTCGCCCGCATCGTTTCCTCTTTGCTTCAAAATGTTTCCAAGTCGAATAAAGCCCTGGGCTGCGATGGCAGCTGCGGAGCTATCAACGGGTTCGAACTGGTTGAATGGGTCGGCAGCACGTTCTTTGTAATTGCCTAACTGTGTCAGTCCAGGTGCTCCGGTATCCCAGTACGGAACTCCGTCAATCGGTGTTTCTGAAATGTAATACTCACAGGCAGCGATTGCGGCTTCGAACATGAAGACTTCGAGTTGTTCTCGTCCGCCGAAGATGTCGAGTTCGTCATCGGAGAGTGAGTCTAAAAATTCGATCTGTTCCGGATAGCCTGCGATGATCCAGGCAGCGCCGCGTGTCCATGTTGTGAATGGGCTATATCCCTGCTGAGTGCTGGGGCAGCGATAGCGACCATCATTCAGATTGAAGATTGATTCATGAGCGACGCGACCTCGTACATCGTAGCTGTCTAAGCCTTCACCATAGAAGACATTACAACGCGCAGTTGTGCGTGCATGGAGCAATAAGCGTTCGAGCAAGGAGATCGCTTCATCATTTTCACCCATCAGGCAGTGCCGCAGCTGGTGGGCTAATGCGAGTGAACGCAACGAGCGAATTGTATCACAAAACAAAGACTGCGGACCATTAAAGGAATAGATGTATCCATCTCCTTCGAAAGTGTCGCTCCACCGAGAGGCTTGTACGGCTCCACTCGTCTTAAGTGCCAGCTCATAGAAGTCCAGCTCTCGTTGATCGGTAGGAATCTTGCCTTCCAGTATTAAGCGACGTAATGCTCCGTAAGTACTGACGTTATTAAAGCCGTGATCATGGACCCCGATATGGCTGACATGTGGAGCCATCAGTTGAACAGTTTTGTTTCTGCCAAGCTCTAAAAAAGTTTCATCTGCGGTTGCGTCGAATTGCAGGAGTGCTGATCCGAACTGGAACCCTTGCGTCCATTCTGTCCAACCTTGAGCGGTGTACTTTCCGTTGACAGTAAAGACTGGAGATCCTTGGTCAGCGGACCAAGATTCTTCAATTCCGTTGATGCAATCCCCTGAAGCTTCCCACATTTTCCGAATGCCTGGAAGAAGATCGTGAGGTGTGAGAGTCGGACTAATATCGATCATAATTTCATAAACTTATAGAGTACTACTGAGTATCAGAGCAGAGTGACCCTCAGCAATGACTTCAATGAAAGCATAGACAATCCTGCGAATTCTTCACGCAAGTCACGGGTGAATTCGTCGATTAACCAACTTCGAGAGTTGTTATCCCGAAGATTTTCTGGTTTGCAAGTTCAGGCACCGGACCAAGATACATTCTCACGCAGCCAAAGACTTCTTCCATTTGATGGCGCTCACAAAGTTCTCTCGCAGCGGGATTATTATCCGGGGCATCGAGATAGACCGATTTTGATTCAGCTCGTTGGCAGAATGCAAGAAACAACTGATCTGCGATGGATATGTCATCGGCAAACAGCGGACCGATCTTCCAACCTGTTTGACAAGGACGCATCACTCCAAAACCTGTGACCTTTGTTCCATCTGTGATTCCGAGAGAAACATGTCCTGCCTGATGAATCCATGACTTTAGATACTCTGCCCGCTCACCAGGGAAACATTGACGATCCAACTCCTGGATCTTCTCGAAATCTAACTCATTCAATTCTTGTACTTCTGTGGGAGCTGAGCTGGGAGACGGCGGAGTTGCTAGTTCGAATCGACGATGACGGGTGTATTGCTTGAAGCCTCCCTTCTCGTAGAACGGGACCATATCATCGACGCCGTCTAAACCGATTGTTCCATTCTGATCGAGACGATCCAGCAACCTGTCTCTGCGGGCAAACCACAATTTCGTTCCGAGTTTCTTTCCACGGAACTCGGGATCTACAATGAACAAACCCATGAAACCAAACATCGAATTATGCTTGATGATAGCTCCTCCGCCGATCATTTGGTCTTCGATTTCGATACCCAGATAGCCTTGAGGATCGAGATTCCAAAACAGTGCAGCGTCGTCGACTCCGGGGTTCCAGCCTTCACTTTCAGCCCATCGAACTAACTGCCTCACCTCGTCCTCAATCAAGTTACGAATTATCATGTCCATTTTTGATCCCTGCGGGTGAATTCCTTGTCAGCGTTTGCCTGAAAGATCTGGTGTCATCACTTTATTACTTGAAAACGTGATCCCCCAGTGTGAATGTGGCAAGCAGACTCCAGATTGACAATGTTTGGGTGAATCAATACTTCAACTTCTACCGCCAGCTGATACCGGAATGCGATGGGTGGTCAGGTCATCTCTATTGACGGTAACATAAGTTTGCCGGAGACACGTCCTCTGGTCCCAAATTTTTCAACTTCCAGGATGAACTCGACGATGCAAATTTCAAAACTTTTCTATTCGGTTGCTAGCATCTGCTGCTGCTTGATGATTTCAATGCAAGCGAATGCGGATGAGACCACAAAACGCAAAATCGCTTTGGTGGCGGGAACGACCGCCAAGGTTGATAAGGTCGGGCATCATGATTACCTGGCTGGCTGTCAGTCCTTGCAAGTCCTGTTAGAGCAAACGAAAGATGTTGAAACTGTTTTCATTCAGAATGGCTGGCCAAAGGATGCTGCAGTATTCGACGATGTCAGTGCGATTGTGTTCTACACAGATGGAGGAGGGAAGCAGGCATTCCTTGAGTCTCCTGAGAGAATTGAGTCGCTGCTGAAACTGGCTGATTCGGGAGTCGGAATCGTAATGATTCACCAAGCCGTAGACTTCCCCAAAGAACATGCGGTGACCGGAAAGAAATTACTCGGCGGAATCTACTTGGGAGGGAAATCAGGCAGAGGTCACTGGCCGAGTACTCACATTGAATTCCCTGAACATCCGGTCACACGTGGGGTCACTCCTTGGAAGATCAATGATGGCTGGTTAAACAATCTCGACTTCGTCGACGACATGAAAGGGATCTCACCACTCGTATGGTCAGGCAAGGAAGTCGAAGAAAGCCGCGAAGGAGTCGACGCCCACATTGTCGCTTGGACCTTCAACCGTCCCGATGGAGGTCGTTCATTTTCGTTCAGCGGATTGGACGCTCATTCAGCATGGGAATTACCCGGCATGAGAAAGTTCGTCGTGAACGGAATCTTATGGTCGGCTGGGGTAGTCATTCCTAATGAGGGCGCTCCATCTGAAATCAGCAAAGAAGCACTTGATACCGCTCTCACTCCTCGCACACCTAAAGCGACTCCAAAGAAAAAAAGCACTTGAATCTCCCACAAATAGATATCCAAAACTTATTATGCTTACACAAGTTTTCGACTTTAACGGCAACAGCTTGCGAGCACGCCAGTAAAGCATCTTCCGTTTGCCGACTCGAAACTGAAGTCAATCCTTTTCAAACTCCAACAGGTCCGCTCCGAAATCGTAGTTGAGAGAAACATCGAGGAAGTCTGCGGTGAAGGAGCATGACCAGTAAGCAATCGTCTCAAGCGTTCGAATTAAAAATCATTCGTTTGTTCGTTCGAAACATCAGAATCAAAATAGGTATATCGAAACTGAAATCGACCATTGAGTTTTAATGAGAAAGCGGATTGTGACTCTGAGCTGAATGTCTCATCGAATATTTTCATGAAGAACACAGTGCCATATCCGAGGTCGACTGATTCGAAAGCTACTATTTCGACTGTGGGAAAATCTAATGTTGTTGAATCTGGCATCACGGCTAAAAGGTCTTTGCAGAGTATGATTAATGCGATAAAAGAATCTCATCAACTTCTTTGTTGAGAAACGAGTCGTGAATCTCATTGTTGGCCCCGAAGCGAATTAACTCAAATAATGACCCTGACAGTCTCTAACGATTATTCGGATAGCATCACTCTTAAGGCTTGCGGGAATTAGGAAAGGCATGTCCGAATCAATACGAACATCACCAGCTGAGAGTTCATTAAAATTAAGTCGGAACACTCCCTGGTATCGATCTCTTGTTGGAAAGCAAGCGATAATTGTTGCAATTGTGGTCTTAATCGTCTCTCAATCATTGAGTTGGGGTGGGTACTACTTTGCTAGAGAAGCGCTGCGCGAACGAGTTCATCATCAAGTGAGTGCGATTGGTCATGAAAGAAGAGATCACATTCGATCATTTGTGAAACAGCAACATGAGCGAGCTGCACTCGTTGCCAGCCGAACACGTTTTCGTGAGCTAATTACACAGTTCTACGAAGGAACGATTGAGAAAGAGGAATTCCAGACAGAGACATTCAGAACCCTGTCGGACGCGAACCAAAGCACCGAGAGCTTCATCGATATCTGGTTTGCGAATCTGCAGGGAGAAGTCATCACGGCGACTAACTCAAAGTATTTAGGAACCAAGGTCTCTCACGAGCCTGCTTTCCAGGAAGGGCTACAAAGAGCACATGTCGAGAGACCTGCCCAAGAGAATGAAAACTATCGTGCAGTTCTCTCTGCTCCTGCACGAGATCGTGAGGGGCAAGTTCTGGGAGTTGTGATGGTCAAAGTCGATATGAATCCACTTGTGGATATACTGACTGAACAGTCGGGTTTGGGAGAAACAGGTGAGGTTTTTGTAGGCTCTATTTCAGTGAACTTTCAAGATTTTGAATCTCCAGAAGTAGAACCTCTGCTTCCGACAAGGATGGAACAGGTTCAAGCGATGCAAACGGATGCTCTGCCTATGATACTCGCAATGGAAGACGAAGGTGGATTTAATCAAATAGAGTATCAAGGGGAAGAGGTCTTAATTCAATTTCTTCCTGTCGAATACAACTCTCCTGAGACACTGTTTTGGGGAATTGTTGCCAAGATGGATGTCGATGAAGCCTATGAGCCGATGCGGCGATTGAAGAGAACCTTGCTTGGTCTTCAAGTTCTTTTTTTGCTATTAGGCGTTGCGGCCTCTTACCTTCTCGCCAAAGGTCTTGTGCATCCGATTCGTCGATTAGAGATGGCTGCCGCTGAAGTGGCTGATGGTGATTTGAGTGTGCAGGTTCCGGTCTCTTCTCAAGACGAATTAGGGCACTTGGCAGAATCATTTAATCAAATGACTCATGACTTGAAAGTTTCTTATGAACATCTTGAAAAACGGGTTGACCAGCGAACGAGCGAGCTCCAAGAACGAAATCGACAACTTGAAGAAACTCAACAAGAACTGAGACAGGCGAAAGAATCTGCGGAGGCCGCAAACAAGGCAAAAAGTCGATTCTTGGCGAACATGAGTCATGAAATTCGGACCCCGATGAATGCCGTTATTGGAATGACGGAACTTGTGCTCGACACTGAACTGAATCCGATTCAGGAAGAGTACTTGGGGATCTCAAAAGACTCTGCAGAATCGCTGCTGGCACTGATCAATGACATTCTTGATTTCTCTAAAATTGAAGCTGGCAAGATTGAGCTTGATGCAACTCCATTTGAAATCCGGGATTCCGTAAGCGACACGATGAAAGCTCTTGCTCTACGGACTCGCAACAAGCCTGTTGAGATGATTTGTCACATCTCTTCGGACGTCCCGGCCACTCTGGAAGGAGACCCATATCGATTGCGGCAGATTATCACCAACCTCGTTGGCAATGCAGTGAAATTCACAAAAGAAGGAGAGATTCTGGTCAATATCGGAGTGCATTCTTTAGTCGAGGATGAGGTCACGCTGCATATTCAAGTGAAGGACACCGGCTTAGGCATTCCACCTGAAAAAGTACACACAGTCTTTGAGTTGTTCTCGCAAGTCGATGCCTCGACAACTCGCAAGTACGGTGGAACTGGATTAGGACTGACGATCACTTCCAAGTTGGTCGAGCAGATGGGCGGCGAAATCTGTGCTGAGAGTGAACTCGGCGTCGGAAGTACATTCCATCTCACTCTACCCTTTAAAATTCTCCCACAATCCGAATCGCGAGCCCCTCTTTCCCCCGCATCGCTGCACAACATGCGAGTCTTAATTGTAGGCAACATCTCGTCAAATAATTTGATCCTCAAGGAGATTCTTTCCAACTGGGAGATGCGTCCCACCACAGTTGATTCAGCAACGACTGCCATCGCTGAACTGGACCGAGCCTACGAGGCTGGGACACCATTCCAACTGGTTCTAACAGACGTGCATATGACCGACATTGATGGGTTCGAATTAACAGAGCAGATCAAAGCAGATCCAAACTTAGACAGCACGATCATCATGCTGCTCACTTCGGGAGATAGTACAGGAGATCTTGCACGTTGCCGCGAAGTCGGTGGGGCGGCACAATTGATGAAACCAATCAAACAAAGTGAATTGTTTGATGCGATCATGTCTTCAACAATTTCTGAAAAACAAGTTCAGCCCAGAATTGTTAAACAGCAGGAGGTTGAGGCAATTCGTCCTCTTAAGATTTTACTCGCGGAGGATAGCTATCCTAATCAGCGACTCGCCGTCGGCCTACTCTCAAAATGGGGACATTCAGTCACCGTCACCAATAACGGATTGGAAGCGGTCTCTAAGCTCGATGAAGAGACATTCGACATCATACTCATGGATGTGCAAATGCCTGAAATGGATGGTTATCAAGCGACCGCCGTTATCCGTGAACAGGAGCACGGTTCTAAATCAAAAATCCCGATCATCGCGATCACGGCTCACGCCATGAAAGGTGATCGTGAAGAATGTCTTGCTGCCGGTATGGACGATTATATCTCGAAGCCGATTCGTCCCGATGTATTACAAAAAATTCTTGCAAAATTTACGGCACATAAAACGGAAAAT
>JABJMI010000074.1 GCA_018659505.1 Planctomicrobium sp. | reverse complement strand
TTTGCGGGCACCCAGCGAGTCGGGGCGATCTCGCTCTAATGCGAGCAGTCCCTCTGCCACTAAGAAGTTTGCAAACCCGATACTTTCCTGAAAAGTAGTTGTGATTATGCCCACACGTGGCATGTCTTCAGGCCAGTTTTCGAATAATTGCTGCCAGGAAAATCCGGAATCCATAATTTTCTCGATAATAAGTCCAACAACTTATCATCGGTACAAACTAGACCTGAAATCAGCAGTTCTAAGAATTCGTGAACACCATAGAAAAAAATAAGGCGTCAGCAATATAATCATTGCTGACGCCTGTTGAACTGACCCCAACGGGATTTGAACCCGTGTTACTGGACTGAAAATCCAATGTCCTAGGCCTCTAGACGATGGGGCCGTCGCGATATACGGTATCGGCTGATTCAACATTGTCAAGCAGTTTGAATCATCATTTTTCCCCAAATCCAAACAAGTTCAGACTATGCTTACTATTCCACACATGGCGATATTTTGATGTCTGACGATCGAGACGATCATATCTTTTCAGTTCTCAATGAATTGATCGAGCGAGCTCAGGCTGGGCAACCAATCCTTTTAAACGAAACACTTGAACAGTACCCGGAGATTGCTGACGAAGTTCAACAGCTGTGGGCGACTATTGTCGTCGCAGAAAATTTAAGCCTGGGCGGTACCCATATCTCCTCTAAGAATTACTCAGAAACGGATTACGCAGTACCTCCAGAAGCCCCTCAACTCCCCGATTATGAGATCTTTGAAGAAATTGGTCGAGGTGGGATGGGGATCGTTTACCGTGCTCGCCAAATCTCGCTGAACAGAATTGTCGCGATCAAGATGCTCTTGAGCGGCTCCTATGCCACTCCAGTCAATCAACTTCGCTTCCAAAGTGAAGCGAAGTCAGCCGGTGGCTTGGATCATCCACATATCGTTTCTGTTTTTGAAATTGGCGAATCAGCACGCTTCCCGTTTTTCAGTATGCCTTATATTGATGGAACGACGCTCGCGCGACGTATTTCGGAAAGAACTCTCGGAAATCGCGAGGCGGCAACTTTAATGGTTCCCGTTTGCCGAGCATTGGGGTATGCCCATCGAAACGGGATCTTGCATCGTGACCTCAAGCCATCCAACATTTTGATCGACCACCTTAACCATCCGTTCGTCTCTGACTTCGGGCTGGCAAAGCGTGTCCGCAAGGATGGGGATGGTGATCATTCTCTCACCGAGAGCGGTGCCATCATTGGAACACCTGGGTACATGGCACCTGAGCAAGCTGCTGGGGAGCGAAATGAAATGAGCTCCCTGACCGACGTCTACAGTCTCGGAGCGATCCTCTACGCCTGTATGACAGGTCGTGCTCCGTTTCAGGCAGCCACTGCCGTCGACACACTGTTAACGATCCTCGAACAAGAGCCGCCACCGCCACGATTGTTGAATTCTAAAATCGATTCTGACCTGGAGGTGATCATCCTGAAGGCGATGCAAAAGCCTTCGGACTTGCGCTACAACACTGCTGATGCATTGGCGGATGATCTGGAGGCGTACCTGAATCATGAACCAATCGCTGCCCGTTCGTCGCATTTTTCGCAGGTCATCAGTCGAGTCTTTCGACCAACTCATCATATTGGTGTTCTGGAGAACTGGGGATTGCTCTGGATGTGGCATGCGGTCGTGCTACTTTTCCTGTGCATCACTACGGACGTTATCAAGAATCGAGGGGTCGTCTCTCCGCTTCCGTATTTTGGCTTATGGACATTCGGACTGGGAGCCTGGGCGATCATTTTCTGGAACCTGCGCCGCCGTTCTGGTCCTGTAACATTTGTTGAGAGGCAAATCGCTCACACCTGGGCAGCGAGTATGGCGTGCTCGACCGGGCTTTTTGTCGTGGAAATGTTACTCGGCTTACCTGTGCTGACACTCTCACCTGTTCTAGCGTTGATTGCTTCGGCGGTCTTTGTGGTGAAAGCCGGAATTCTGTCAGGGGAGTTTTATATTCACGCTTTAGTACTATTCCTCACAGCGGTCCCCATGGCACTTTTCCCAACTTACTCTCTGACGCTCTTTGGGTTGGCATCAGCTGCGACATTCTTCATTCCTGGATTGAAATTCCATCTCATCAAACGCGCCCAGAATCTGGAAACTTAGCCGTTGATACATCTTGAGTCCAACATGCCTGAAGCACCCAATAGTACACATCTTCTTATGGTCAGTGAGGTGGTCGTTGCGTTATATTTCATTGAGAGCCAATCGCGAGAATGATCACGAAGCTCTGATTGTAGTAATTAGATAGAGAACCAAGCACATGGCAAAGATCAAGATTGGACAAATCGGAGTCGGTCACGCACACGCAAGCGGAAAAGCGAAATCGATTCGTTCATCAAATGATTTCGAATTTTCCGGAGTCAGTGAATCGAACAGCAATCTGAAATCTCTCTGGGAGAAGGAGCAGGTCTACGAAGGGCTCACTTGGCGCTCTCAAGAAGACTTACTAAATGATCAAAGCGTCGTTGCGATTGCTATTGAAACGAACGTGCCTGATTTACTGGATGTCGCTGAAGCTTGTATCGACGCGGGAAAACATATCCATCTCGATAAGCCTGCCGGGTTTTCTTTTCCTCAGTTTGAAAGGATTCTCGACAAGGCAGCGAAGCAACACCTGATCGTACAGTTGGGGT
>JABJMI010000075.1 GCA_018659505.1 Planctomicrobium sp. | reverse complement strand
CCAGGTTTTTCCACCGTCGGCTGATACGTCGACACGAGTGATTGTTCGGTCTGCTTCACCGGGAGGGAGGGCATAGCCGGCGACTTGCACTTTACCCGGTTTGAGCTTTTCATTCGGTGAAGGAGTACAGATCACAGAGTTGATTGGGAAACGATAAATCGGTCCCTCTTCCGCCCATTCCAGGTCGGTCCCTTCTTCGACAACTTTATAGGCTGTTGCGATGTAATGATTCGTAGAGGGTTTATCGCTGACGTTGATCGTCCCAAGCCATTTCACGCTGCGTGCTCCGATGTACCCCGGGACGACTGTCCGTAATGGATAACCATGATCGGGTGGCAATGCTTCTCCGTTCATGTGTGTACACAACAGAGTGCCGGGCATCGTTGAGGAGTCGTCCATTGCTTTCGCGAGTGGGATTGATGCTCCGAAAGGAATGATGCCGTCTCCTTTTGCGATCTCATCGAGTCCATCAAACCAAACGTGCTTCGCTTCGGACTTCACGCCCGCTCTTTTGAGAACTTCCGAGAGTAACGCCCCAGACCATTTTGCGTTGCCTATCGCGCCTTCTTGCCATGGGACCCCTTTAATTGGCGAGATACGACTATGCTCATAACGGCGATTGCCTGCACAGGTCATCGTCGCGACTGCCGTCTGCTGCTTCATCGCTGCCAGTTCTTCGAGATTCAATTCAATTTCTTTTTCAACGAGCCCTTTCACTTTAAGTCGAAAGGTTTTTGTATCGATCTTCGGAACAGGAGCGTGACTACGAATGTAGAAGAGATCGTTCGGTGTGATCCATGACTGAATCAAATCCTTCAGCGGAGGTTCTGCATTCATCGCATCAGTGCTATGCGCGATGAGCTTCCCGTGATTTGGTTTTGTTAAATAATCCGCAGCGAGTAAATGAGGACCAAAGGCGTACGCCCCGGCAGCGATGGAAGCGCTCTTCAAGAAATCGCGGCGTTGAATTTGCTTCAAGAAATTATGTTGAGCATTCATTATTGGAAATCCTAGTACCTAATCGTTCAGTGATCGCGAATCTTAGACAGATCGAGAATATCATGAATCAAGAACTTTGAAAACAGTTTGCAAATCAGTAAGCGTCACGGGGACATCATCAATTAAAAGTCTGATTGAACAAAAGTATTGTCGCGGAGCGACTTTATTCGATAGCCCTGCGTTTTAACGCAGGGACCAATTTGCCCCCACTCTTCCTGTCGCGGAGCGACAATCTGTGCCAACGACAATCGATATTGCAGGCGATCATTGTTCTCCTCAAACCGTCACTCCGTGACGAGCAAAACTGGTGGGCTCACCTTCCTTGGGATAAATCCCAAGGCTTTTACAGAAAGTGCCTCCGGCACAAAGCTTATCAACAGTATCACTATCGACTTGAAGCGTCTAAGTTTTTCGTAAACAGTTCGCAAATTAAGACTGAGAGATCTTCTGAAGAGGTTCCGGGAGTACATCTTGGCAGACCCTCAGGATATTTCCGCCGATGATTTTTTGAATCTCTTCATCGGAGTATCCTCGCTGCACGAGACCAACTGTGAAGAGAGGCCAGTTTGTCCAAGCCAAGGTTGCTCTTCCCGGCCAGTTTCCACCTAAAGAGCCGTCTGGCCAAAGAGATGCGAAGCGACTACGCCGACGGTCCCGCTTTGGGACTTTCTTGTTTTCAGCGGCTGCAAATTGAGACATATGAGCGACATCGGTCCCGATGGCAACATGATCAACTCCAAACTTCTTGACGACATGATCAATGTGATCGAGCAGGCGAACAATATCTCCGCCTCCCCCTAAGAAATTCGGGATGAGACAAATCCCAATCAAACCATTTGTGTCACATATCGCTTTGATCACATCATCTGGTTTAGCACGGATGTGTTCATTCAAGGTATTGCATGCTGTGTGACTGGCGACCATTGGTTTGGTCGATGCTTCGGCCGCTTCACGACTGCTCCGCCAGCCCGTATGAGCGACGTCTAAGATGACTCCGACGCGATTCATCTCAGCGATCGCTGCACGTCCAAAGTCGCTGAGTCCTCCGTTCGCTGTTTCCGCACAGCCATCTGCGAGCATGTTTCTGCGATTATAAGTCAGGTGCATCATGCGGATGCCAAGCTGAAAGAAGTGGCGAATGTATCCCAGCTCTTCTTGTACAGAAACCCATGTTTGGGGGAGCGGTGTTCCATTGCCGGTTAAGTACAGACAATGTTTCCCCGCAGCTTTGGCATTGATAATGTCGGCTGGCAGCGATGCACGAACAAGGACATCACGCAACATGTCTCCCAAGAAAGTGAAGCGGGCAAGTCGCTTCAGTAACCGGTTCGGAGTTTGTCCTTCTTCGCCAGCATTTTGAAAAATACAAGTGACACCAGCGCAGCGAAACGCCTCTCGGAACTCTTCTCTCTCTTGGGGGATAAGAGCTGGTCGCGTCATCGACATCTCTTCACGAGCATCAGCCCATTCCATATCCGAAGCATGTGAGGCATCAAGCTTCGCCAAAGCATCTCCATCAACCGCTGCCCGTGGTGCGAATCCGTACGAGTCGAAAACGATGCTCTCTGCGTGAAGTTCGAGACCACGTTCCAATTCAGCAGTCGAAGGCTTTAACGCTCCGAGTCCAGCATCACGCCCTTTAATGATCAGTGGGTTTTGTGTTGCGAGTAAAGGATGCCGTTCGATTCCATTTTCCGTTTGGGCGAAGAGTTTCGAACTTAATAAGGAAAGCCCAACGCCCGCAGGGACATGATTCAAAAATGTTCGTCGATCCATTTTGATGCCACTTTAATCAAGAGAATATGTGTGCTCAGTTGTCATTGATAAACGAATTCTTCATGATCTGAAAGTATGAAGCATGAATTCCTCATGATGTGTTGCTTCACTACGTATCCTCATCACTGTTCACGGAACTCATTCCCGGAGACTTCCCTATGCTGACCCGCCGAACTTTTCTGCAGACGACTGCCGCAACGACCTTCCTCGCTGCCGCTCCGGCCTTTGTACGTGGACAGAATCTGAATTCGAAATTGCAACTGGCAGGGATCGGTTGCGATGGAAAAGGATGGTCGGATATCAAAGAGATGGCTGACCACCCCAAGACTCATCATATCGCTTTCTGTGATGTCGATCTTGCAAGAACAGCGAAGGTCAAAGAGTTGCAACCTGATGCTCCGATTTTCCAGGACTTCCGTGAGATGCTGGAAAAGATGGGCGACAAAATCGATGGTTCTACCGTCTCGACGCCAGACCACATGCATGCCCGTATCACTTCTGACCTGATGCAGATGGGGAAACATGTTTACTGTCAGAAACCGCTCACCCACAACGTCAGCGAAGCCCGTCATATTCGCAAGCTCACGAAAGATTCGGGAGTGATCACTCGTCTGGGAAATCAGATTCATTCACACTCATATTATCGAACAGCAGCGAAAGCGATTCAGGGTGGAATCATCGGAAAGGTGAAGGAAGTCCGTTCGTGGTGTGCTGCGACCGGTCATGGAAAATCTGGATACATTGATCGTCCAAACAATCCGATTGCTCCACCAGAAACTGCGAACTGGGAACTGTGGGTCGGTGTCGCTCCGATGCGACCGTATGGAGATGTGAAATGTTACCACCCATGGGGCTGGCGTGACTGGCAGGATTTCGGAAACGGAGCCTTGGGCGACTTCGGCTGTCACATTTTTGATCCCGTCTTCACAGCCATCAAGCAAGATCAAGGACCACTTGATGTGGTCGCAGGTCACACTGGCATGAATGATGAAGTCTGGCCCGCGCAGACTCACGTCAAGTACACCTTCCCCGGTACGGAACTGACTTCAGGCAAAACGATTCCAATTAGTTGGGACGATGGTGGATCACTTCCAAGCAAAGGGGGTTCACATATTCCTGGTGAAGTTGGATTACCAAGTTCTGGATCTATTCTGATCGGTGAGACCGGCACGATGGTCATCCCTCACGTTGGCGCACCGAAAGTCTACTTCGCCAAAGATGCCAAACAAAGAGATTTCGAAACACTTGAAGGCTTAAATCACTACCACGGTTGGGTCGACGGTTGTATCTCCGGAGAGCAGCCATCAGACGGATTCGAATATGGCGGCAACCTGACCGAAGCCGTTCTCCTCGGGAACATCGCAGTCCGTTACAAAGGACAAAAACTGCAATGGGACGCCGAGAAGATGAAAATCACCAATCACGAAGAAGCCAATGCGTGGCTGTCGCGTGAGTATCGTGACGGTTGGAAGTTGAAGTCTTAGTCGACGTCGGGTGAGTGAAACAATCCGATGAAGAACTGTTGATTTTGATTCGCTATTCATTGCGTAACCCACAATTTACATGGATCGCCGAACTTCACGCACCCTACTCCTGTCCACGTAGTTGCACACAATGAAGTGTGCAGCTAATCATGGATTTCTGTATGTACAATCCGAGTAGTTTTCAAATTGATGATCCAAGGGTGATTCGTAATTTCATTGCAGATCACCCTTTTGCACAGTTGACTTCATTCGATGGTCAGCGACCAGTCGTTTCACACCTGCCACTCTTGTGGAAGAGTTCTTCGACTCCGCATGGGCAACTCATCGGGCATCTCGCGAAAGCGAATGCTCAATGGAAACATGCGGGAGGAACAGAAGTCCTGGCTGTCTTTACCGGTCCGCACGCTTACATTTCTTCATCATGGTATGAGACGCCGCAAACTGTCCCGACCTGGAACTACACCGCAGTCCATGTCCATGGGCAACTTGAATTGATTGAGGACAAGGCAGAACTCTTTGAAGCTGTCGATGAGTTGGTTACTGCTATGGAAGGCGACCAACCTAATCCATGGTCCATGGAGAAAGCGGATTCCGAATTTATCGAGATGCTACTCGACATGATTGTCGGCTTCAGAGTCAACATTGAAAGCCTTGAATGCAAGTTCAAGCTCAGCCAGAACCACACAGAAGAGAGACGAACTCCGGTGATTGAGGCGCTCAGTAAGCAGCTCGATGACAACTCTCAACAGATCGCAAGCTTAATGCGAGGAGAGAAGCAAGGGCAATGCAATGAGTCACGAATTTCGTAGGACAGGTGAAGCAATCCGTTGATGAAATGGTGGGTTACGTTCT
>JABJMI010000606.1 GCA_018659505.1 Planctomicrobium sp. | reverse complement strand
GAGGTTCCGTCGGAACAGATATCCTCGTCAACTGCACCCCGGTCGGCATGTATCCAGAAATGAACGCCTCGCCCTTCGAAGAACATTGGTTTCACGAGGGGATGGTCGTTTTCGATACAATTTATAATCCTGAAAACACGTTGCTGTTGAAGAATGCGAAAAAGCGGGACTGTTATACGGTGAGTGGTATTGAAATGTTCATTCGTCAGGCAGCTGCACAGTTTAAGTATTTCACTGGAAAAGACGCCTCGCTGGAAGACTTGAGGACGACATTAAGAAGAGCGATTTCCCCCGTTCGGATCAAAACAGATAGCGGTCACGCCACCCCTTCCGAGCAAGCAAGTAAATCCGAGACCACTCAAGAAAAAGCAGATACATCTGAGGATTTAGAATAAAGATGCTGGTCAAAATGAAGCCTGATCAATTCAGAATGATTCCTGACTCAGTACCTTCCCCTGAAGAAATGTCTATGTCATCGAAAAAATTCCCACAGCTTCTGTCCCTTTTTGTCTTAGTGAGCCTCTTGAATGGATGCTCTGAGAAGCCAGCGGATGGCGCAGCTGCCGGACCTCCCGGAGGAGGTCGTCCTCCAGCACGTGTTTATGTTGAGATCGCTGAAGTTCAGCAAGTGACTCCCAGAACAATTGTTACCGGAACCGTCATCCCCAAAAGAACGAGCATGGTCGCATCTGGTGCGGATGGGAAAGTCAACAAGCTGCTCGTTCGCGAAGGAGATACCGTTGAAGAAGGCCAGGAACTTTCAATCCTGAATCAGGTGACGACAGACCTAGGAATCAGCGAGGCAGAGCAAGTTTTGGAAATGAGGAAGCAGGAGTGGGAAGAACTGAATAACGGTTCTCGCCCTGAAGAAATCTCGAAAGCAATTGCCGATGTCGGGGCTGCAAAATCAGCGGTTGATGCAGCTCTCATTCGGCTCAATCGGCAACGTGAATTAGAACAGAATCAAGCTGTCAATCAGGATGAACTTGATAATGCCATTGAACGAGCTGAAACGACCAGGCAACTGTACGAGGCAGCACGTGCTCAAGCTATCCTCGTTCAAAAAGGTCCACGAGCAGAACAGGTCAAACAAGCTGAAGCAAGCTTTCTAGCACAACAACAGCAGATGGAATACTTAAAAGCTGAAAAAGGCAAACGGACAACCACCGCACCGTTTCGAGGAATTATTGTTTCGGAACATACGCAAGACGGAGAGTGGCTCTCCAAAGGCGATTCTGTAGTGACAGTTTCTGATCTGCTCGATGAAGTCTACATCATCGCAAACATCGATCAGTTGGAAATTCAGAATGTCCGTCCGGGTACAGAAGTCGATGTTGAAATCAACGCTCCGGGAAAAAAACAATGGAAAGGAACTGTCGAATCGATCATTCCTCGCAGCCAATGGAAATCTGGTTCCAGAACATTTCCGGTCAAGGTAATCGTCAAGAATGAAGTGATCGAAGTCGCTGGCAAAAAACAGCCTCGACTTTCAGAAGGGATGTACGCTCGGGTCACTTTCACAGGAGAGCAGAAGGAGGCATTATTAGTCCCGAAAGATTCCGTGATTCGCTCTGAAAACGGTTCAAGAGTCGTGACCGTTCTGCCGGGTGAAAAACCTGGATTGGGGACTGCGAAGCTTGTAATGATTCGGGAAGGAATCGCTTTTGGGGACTTCATTGAGGTTTTGGACAGCGAATTACAACCGGGAGACACCATTGTCACCGAAGGAGCCGAGCGATTAACACCGTTCCAATCTGTGCAAATTGCTCAACCTGCTGTCGGAGAACAAGCTCCGCCGGCTTCACAGGAGAAGAAGTCTGGTCCTGATTCTGAGGAATCCGATTGACTGAACTTGAATTCCTGACTCATCTTGTCGAGAATCCTGTTTCTGAAAACATCTCAATTTGACTGCTGGAAGGGTCACGACCTCCAATGATGATTGCCGAAGCGGAAAGACTGAAAAAAGAACTGACCGACAAGTATGTTGTCGTAAGTCAGAGTGTGCCTGAGCTGCGCCGATTTGTCGGTCTGACAGGACGAGTCAAAACCGTCAACATGAACTGTCGTGCACTGGTTGAATTTAACGGCCCGGTTGATATCAGCTGGTACGATATTGATCCCTCTTGCTTGTCGGTGGTCGACGCTCCGCAGCCGAAAAAGAAAGCTGCTGCAGCGAAACCCAAAGCAGAGAAAAAGGCTCCTGCCAAGGCAGCAGCCGACAGTTCTGGCAAAAAACTCTCTCCGCTGGAAATGGCTCGTCAACAAGGAGCCGCTGGCAACGCACCCGCAGCGGATGCCGGTAAGAAGCTCTCGCCACTTGAACAAGCTCGACAACAGGGCGCTGCTGGAAAACCCGCTGCTGCCTCAAACGATTCTGGCAAGAAACTTTCTCCATTAGAACAAGCACGTCAGCAAGGAGCCGCCGGGAAACCTGCCGCTGCACCGAGCGATACCGGGAAAAAGCTGTCTCCACTTGAGCAAGCCAGACAACAAGGTGCTGCCAAAGCAACTGAGGAGCCTGCTGCAACTGAAGAACCTGCACCCGTAGAAGAGCCGGTTGTCGAAACCCCGGCAGAAGAACCTGTTCAAGCAGAGACTTCAACTGCATCCGAAACTCCCGGTTCAACCGCAGAGATCATCGCTCTCGCCCGGCAACAGGGACCGTTCAAGGGTTAGACTACTTTTTTCGCGGAAGTCTTTGTTAGCTGCACACTTTATTGTGTGCAGCCCAATTTGCGTACAATCAAACAAAAAATGGGCACGGGACGTCTTCAACGCTCAAATATAGTCAGAAGCAACACTTTGCTAGTGTATTACAGTTCAACATGAGTGCTTATTCCTAAAGGATTTGGAATTTAGAACTATCATCATGTGCATTTCGTTTTCTTCCCCTTGCCCCTCGATCCCTAGCCCCTTGCCCAAGCATTCAGTTGCGGCTGAACGAGCTGCTCCAGGAGAATTCAGTGTCAGAATGGTTCGAGATGGAAATTCGGGTTCGCTATTGTGAAACCGATGCGATGGGTGTCTTGCACCACATGAATTATCTCGCCTACTTCGAAGCAGCGAGAACAGAACTCTTTCGCGATCTAGGTGGAAATTACCGAGCGTTAGAAGAACGGGGATTCTATCTCGTCATTGTGAAGTCTGAGTGCAACTACAAAAAGCCCGCACATTACGACGATGTCTTAACGGTCCGCGTTCGTGTTTCCCGCATGTCGGGAGCGAAGCTCGAACATGATTACGAAATCACTCGTGGCGAAACGCTTATCGGAACCGGACATACCATTCTCGCGTGTGTCGATAAATCTGGAAACATTCATCGCATGTCTGAAGAGCTGCTCTACAATGAGAATTATCTGCCGAATAGGGAATCTTGAGAATTGCTCAATGGATAAGTTTTCAACAAAAGTAGATAGTGGGCAGTTGGTAGTGGATAGGAAAAACTGTGTTGGAGCATCCTTATTTTTCCTGCCCACTAATGCCTACCCACTACCCACTCATGAAACGCAATGACCTCTGAGAAATGCGTTGAGTTATTTTATCATCCCTGACCATACGGATCATCCGATGAAAGTTGCTTATCTCGATTGCTCGACTGGTATTAGTGGAGATATGACCCTCGGTGCCTTGCTCGACGTGGGAGTCGACGAAACTTCAATTCGAGAAGCAGTTCATTCGCTGGATCTTCCGGGAGTCGAATTACAGATCAGCGAAGTGATGCAAAGTTGCTTTCGGGCAACTCACGTTCTCGTCAAGCATCCAGAACAACACGCACATCGGCACTACAGCGACATTGTCAAGATCCTCGATCAAGCTTCCTCACTGACTCCATCGGCTCGTTCGCTCGCGCAGCAGATCTTCCTGGCGGTTGCTAAAGCGGAAGCAAAGGTACATGGCACAGACGTTGAGAAGATTCACTTTCATGAAGTCGGAGCGATTGATTCCATTGTCGATATCGTTGGCGCCGCGGTCGGCTTTGACTTGTTAGGTTGCGATCAAGTTCATTGTAGTCCGCTGCCAACTGGTCGTGGACAAGTTTTGATCGACCATGGAGTCTGTACCGTACCGACTCCCGGAACGGCAGAACTGCTCAAGGGAATCCCTCTTCAAGATGTCCCCATCGAAGCTGAACTGACCACTCCTACCGGGGCAGCGATTGTCAAAACGATTGTCGATCAATTCGGTTCGCTGCCTGCCATGACAATCAGCGACATCGGCTACGGCGCCGGGACGATGAAGTTCGCCTCTCGGGCAAACTTACTTCGGCTTTTTGTTGGAGAGCTGCAATCCGCAATCGGGACTGACGAAGTCTGCCTATTAGAAACCAATCTCGATGACGTTTCTGGGGAAGTGATCGGGCACACGCAAGCTCGGCTCTTTGAAGCGGGAGCCGCCGATGTCTATACCATTCCAATCAACATGAAGAAGAATCGACCAGCGGTGATATTGAGCGTCATCTGCTCGCCCATAGATCGTGAAAAGCTCGAACAAATCATATTCGACGAAACAGGCACACTCGGTATTCGACGTCAGTCTTTGTGGAGATCAACGCTCAGTCGACAAGCTCATACAGTGGTCACTCAGTTTGGTTCGATCCTAGGAAAAGTTGCTTGGCAACGAAATGGGACTCCAGCATTCAGTCCAGAATTCGATTCGTGCAGCGAAGTCGCTACTTCTTCTGGCAAGCCGCTGCGGGAAATCTACCGCGCCGCTACTTCAGCCTTCATGCAAGATCAGCCAGAGCTAAAAGCCGAACAGCCTTTGCCTTCGCAAGCATCTCGCGAAGATCACGGGAGTCATGATCATCACGGACATGACCACGACCAACATAGCCATGACTCTCATTCACACGATCACGATGGGCACACACATGATCATGGATAATTTTTTCAGTACCGAGGGATAAACAACTGTAGGGCTTGATCGAGCGACCTGTTCGTAGTGATAGCTTCACGCTCATCGCCGCCGTTCTCAATTTCCTTACATATTCCGTTGCTTCTTTCCTTAAGGATTTCCCCACTAAATATCCGAAGAACAAAAAAATGAATTGCGATTGCAAGCCAAAAGCATGTTGATAATTTGAACTATTGTCACGATGATTGTTGTGTCACGTTGACAGATCGTGATCCTCGCAACGCAATCACACAAGCATTTATTGAGGCTGGATATGGCTCAGAATGATATACAACTCGTGAGTTCAGGTCTCTCTGAGGCGAATAGCAATTTGCCCTGGGAGATTCGGCGTTGGACATTGACTGAAGGACATTCAACAGGCGTCGAAGTTGTTGAACTCAAACAGGGTGATTTCTCATTTCGAGTGCTGCCAACACGAGGCATGGGAATTTGGGATGCACACGTTGGTGAGCAAAGAATCGGTTGGAATTCGCCCGTGAAAGCTCCCGTTCACCCGGCTTTTGTGAACGCGAAAACTCGTAATGGTTTAGGTTGGCTTGATGGGTTTAATGAGTTGATGTGTCGCTGTGGTCTTTCGTATTTTGGACCACCGGGCACAGACACGGGAATGGACAGTCCAGTTGAATCGGATGTCACTTTGCATGGAAAGATCGCCAACCTTCCGGCGCATTCCATCTCTTTCATTGAGGGAGAGAACGACGAGATTGGACTAAAAGGGATCGTCGATGAATCATCACTGTTCGGTCCGCAACTCCAGTTAGAATCGACGATCACTACCCGCTTGGGTGAGAACTCAATCTTTGTTCGGGACCGGATCACCAACCTGGGATCGTCTGCGACCGAACTCTCATTGCTTTATCACACGAATATCGGTCCCGCAATTCTTGGTGAAGGGAGTCGCTTTTCGATCCCTGCGAAACAAGTTCTTCCAAACAATGCTCGCTCCGCAGAAGATGTCGATACGTATGAAACCTATCTGGCGCCAACAGAAGGCTACGCCGAGCAAGTCTACTTCTTTGAAACCATTGCAGACGCAGATGGAAAAACAGTTGCACTACTGGAATCCCTGGATCGCCAGACCGGTTTCAGTGTCGAGTTTACGAAAGAACAATTGCCCTGCTTCACCCAATGGAAAGCAACGCAACCTCTGCAAGATGGCTACGTCACAGGTTTGGAACCAGGGACAAATTTCCCTAATTTTAAATCATTTGAACGAGAGCAGAATCGCATCCTCCAACTCGCAGCCGGTGAGACCTATGAGATCGACTTAAAATTCTCTGTTCACACAAACTCTGAGGAAGTGAGTAAGGTTCGCGAACGAATCGCAGCGATACAAGGTGAGAATGAGAAAACAATCTCGACCGACCCAGAGCTTCCTTACTGTCAAGTGAAGTAAATTTCATATGCCTATGAATTCACATGTTTGAACACCACGATGCAATCGCTTTGCTTGACAGTAATCATGGATTAGAAACTGAGTTACTGGATAAGATCAGTTTCGTCGGTTTTGTAAATCCCCCCGAAGCAATCTGCTCGTTGCGTGATGTTATTGAAACTCATGAAGATCGTTTGCTACTCGCGGAGATACTACCGGGCTTATTGTATTTGCTCTCCGAAACTCCTGATTCAGACAGATCGGTCAGAAACTTTCAGAAGTTTTTTTCCCGCCTGGAGGATCGCACGGCGGTACTTCAAAATTTGGCAAATCAGCCTCGGTCCGTCGAAATATTGATTCGCTTATTCGTAGGGAGTCAATTCTTAACAGAGATTCTGCTGCGAAATCCCTCGTATCTGGATCAGCTAACACAGCATAAACGGCTCGCAGAATTTAAAAGCCGTGAAGAATTCATCAGCGACGCGAGAGACTCGATTGGATCACCAGACACAATGGTCGAATTGAAAAAAGGCTTACGGCAATTTCAGCAGTGGGAATTGTTACGAATCGCTGCCTGCGACACATTCGGTGTGATGGATCTCAAAACTGTGACGCTTCAACTGTCGCTGTTAGCAGATGCGATTGTCCATGTGGCTCTTAGAAGTGTGCTTCGCTTCAATGATCTGGAAGCGAGTGAGTTCGTCGTGATCGCCTTCGGAAAGTTGGGAGGCTTGGAACTGAATTATAGTTCGGACATCGACCTGGTCTTTGTTTGCCAGGACCATTCAGGAAAGTCTGCCAGAGTCGCTCAGAAACTGATCCAGGTTCTCGCAGATTTCACTGAAAGTGGATTTCTATATCGAGTCGACATGCGGCTGAGACCTTGGGGAAGTTCCGGTCCATTGGTCTCAAGCGTTGATTCGTATATTGATTATTTCTCTAAACATGCACAACTTTGGGAGCGGCAAGCATTACTCAAGGCACGTGCGATCGCAGGCACCTATAACTTGGGTGAGGAGTTGCTTGTCCGGTTGAGGCATGATGCGTTCGGGGTTGATCCGGTAGCAGTTCGTAAAAATGTTCGTTCTATGAAAGATCAAATCGAGGCGAACATCGAAAAACAGTCTCGACGATCAGCTGAAGTCAAAGGTGGTCCCGGTGGAATTCGTGACATTGAGTTTCTGGTTCAGTACCTGCAATTTATTCACGGTGATCAGATTCCTCGTATTAGAAAAGTCGGGACACAAGAAGGACTGATTGCTCTCTCTGATGCAAATCTGATTCATGCTCAGGAATTTCGTGTTTTGAGTACCGCATATTTAATTTTTCGAACGATCGAGCACTCGCTCCAAATCATGCACAATCAACCAGAATACTTCCTACCAGAAACAGAGCGAGAGCTCACCTACCTCGCGCGTCGTCTCGACTTTCCAGATGCAGATCACTTCCTTGCTCAGTACGAAAAACATACAGACGCAGTCAAAGAGATTTTTGATCGACATATCCGCCTGAAGTCGAGCTCAAGAGGTTCTCTTCCCGAGAAACCCGAGTCTGATCAGCCAGCAGAGAAAGAAAGTCAGTCATTAAAAAACCTGAACATCGAGCATCTAGAGCAGCAACTTAACGAGTGTAGGCTGGTGGTGGTTGATGCTCAATCTAAAGATGATGGTTCTTTTGATGTAGTAACTGTCGGCTATGACCATGTTGGAGATTTGCCAATTCTCTGTGGGATGTTGCTGGTCTACGGTTTCGATGTCATTTCCGGATCAGCGGAGATTCTTAGTCAAAAAACAACAAACGATCAGCAGCGAATTTTCCTAAATCGATTTCTTGTCAAATCGACAGGAACGACTGAGCAAGATATCGACAACTCTTTCTGGAGCCAATTTGCTGCTGAATTAAATGAGCTCTATCAGCTTTCGGCGAATAGAGAGCTACTTGATGCACAAAAGAAATTGATCGGAAGGATCGCCGGCACATTTCATGGATTTCCGGATACGACTGATCCACTTCTGCCTGTAGAAATTACCGTCGAGCCTGACCCGGATTCGTCAGCGACAATACTGCTGATAAGAAGCGAAGATGTTCCCGGTTTTCTCTTCGAATTAACGAACGCCATTACAGTGCTTGGTTTGTCAATTGAGAGAATGACAATCCAAACAGAAGGCAATCAGGCATGGGATACTTTACATGTCATTGATCCGAAGAACGACCAGCAACTAGATGAGATTCAGCGTCAGCGATTGAGAGCGACAGTCGCCCTCGTTAAGCACTTTACTCATCTTTTACCGCACTCCCCGAATCCGGAAGCGGCGTTGGTTCACTTTCGAGGGTTCCTTGGAAATCTCTTTGAACAAGCAAACTGGATTGATCAACTGGAAACACTTCAACAACCTGATGTTTTAGTTGCTCTCGCTAAGCTGTTAGGGTTCAGCGATTTTCTCTGGGAAGATTTCCTTCGGCTGCAACACGAGAATCTCTTCCCTGTTGTCACGGATATTTCTGGATTACAGGCGCCACGTTCGCGTGAGCAATTGGCAAATGAAATCCACGATCTACTTGAGAAGAGTCCGCCTGAACAATGCGTTGAAACGCTCAACGCATTGAAAGACCGTGCCATGATGCGGGTCGACATGAGGCACATCCTAGGATTGCAAACTGAATTTGGGATGTTCTCTCGCGAGCTGACTTCTGTGGCGGAAGCGATTGTTGATGCAGCTGTTCAACTTGTTTCACAGGAACTTGAGTCGAAATATGGTCGTCCAGAATGCGTCGATGGATATCCTGCAAGAATGTCTGTGGTCGCACTCGGAAAATGCGGTGGGTGCGAACTCGGGTATGCTTCGGACATTGAATTAATGTTTCTCTACGACAAAGACGGAACCACAAATGGACCAAAGAGAATCTCAAACTCCGACTACTACCAGCGGCTTGTGAAAGGTTTTCAGCGAACAATCTTAACAGGTCAGAAAAAGATTTTTGAAATCGATTTGAGGTTACGTCCCTATGGAAAAGCTGGAAGCTTAGCTGTCTCGAAAGAAACCTTTGAGAATTATTTCAATCCTGATGGTCCCGCCTGGCCCTTTGAGCGTCAAGCACTCGTAAAATTGCGACCCATTGCGGGCGACCAACAGTTCTGTGCGGAGATTGTCAGATCGCGAGACGAGTTCATCTATACAGGTCTTCAATTTGACTTGTCAGCCATGCGTGCCATGCGCGAAAAACAAATTCGTCAATTTGTTGAGCCCGGCACATTTCACGCGAAATTGAGTCCAGGAGGTTTGGTTGACTGCGAATATTTTATTCAAGGATTGCAGCTAACTTATGCTCACCTTGCAGAAGATCTGCGTGCCCCCAACACTCGTGGTGCAATGAAAGCTCTGGAGAAACATGGCGTTCTCTCACATGATCAAAGAATAAAACTTCGAGATGCGTATCGCTTCTTAAGACGTCTCATCGATGGAATGAGAATGGTCAGAGGCGACGCAACTGATCTCACGATTCCGCATCATGAATCAGAGCAGTTCCATTTTCTCGCAAAGCGATTGGGCATCAACTCTGCTGATCTTCATGCTGAAATAGAACGTCAAACATGTTGCGTGATAGATGCGATTGCGTCTTTTGAAGAACTCATTCAAGAATAAGTTTCTTCGGATAATTTTATGGCTGAATCCAGCAAGATAGAAATTCACCGCGGAGGCACTGAGACACGGAGAAGTTACAAACGATGCTTTATTACTATGATAATTTTGAGGCTGCTGATTGAGTTTTAATATACTTGATGGAGGTCCAGATTAATTTTGATTACCACAAAACAGACGAACGACACGAAAGGAATGTAGTGAAAGACCTTCCAGAACAAATTCTCCTGCCAGTCACATCTCGAAAACTTAGACAGGATGAATAATTTGATTTAATTCTGTCTCCCAGATCGGAAAGTGTTCATCTTATCCTGTAAATCATGTTCATCCTGTCCATTTCTATTTTGATTCAAAGCTTGATAGACAAGATGTCTCATTGTACTAAAGCGAGCCAGAATTTTCTCTTTCGTGTGATTCGTTTGTTTCGTGGTTCTCAGACTGTCTCTGAATCTAAGTCCGTGAATAGTTTCCAATAAAAGAGCCATAGAAGCGTTTGCTGTTCCTCAAAACTTAGTCAAAGTCTTCACTGCGTCATGTTAAATAGAAACTTACTACTGTTGATCGCTGGTATGTCGGCGTTCGTGATTCCATTTCAGGCGATCATCAACTCGCGGTTAGGGAAGCTCTCTGGGAATCCAGTGTTCGCTGCCGTGGTTTCTTTCACCGGAGGAACTCTCGCATTGGGCATCATCCTTCTTTTCTGGTCGCGGGGCGTTCCGAAAATGCCTGAAGGAGTTCAAATCCCCTGGTATCTTTATATCGGTGGACTACTGGGAGCTGTCTATGTGACAACGGCTTTGACTCTAGTACCTAAAATAGGCACTGCAAACTTCATAGCAGCGACGATTGTCGGTCAGCTAATCATGTCGATGCTGATTGATCATTTAGGACTCATAGGCATCGAGAAGAACCCAATCAGCATCACGAAAGTTGCTGGAGCGATACTGTTGATCGGGGGAATGCTGCTCATTCAGAAAAACTGACAGACTTGTGATGAGAGAGCAAACGGTTTTTAGAAATTCATTAACATTACTTCTTCCGTTGTTTCTTCTTTCGCTGAATGTGTGAATTGGCAGCCAGTTCGGTTTCCATACCTTCATCACCTTGAGATTTCATCCACGCATGAAGTTGCTCTTCTAATTTTTTAATTTC
>JABJMI010000077.1 GCA_018659505.1 Planctomicrobium sp. | reverse complement strand
TTCCGCAACAGTGGGAGGGGTGGCCAAGGCTTCCCCTCGCGGGGTGTCATGTCGTCGCTATAGGGGATTCCGAAGTAAGAATCAAAACCTTGACGAGTCGGCAGCAGTTCCGGTTGATCACCAAGATGCCACTTTCCAATAATCGTTGTTGCATAGCCCGCTTCTTTGAGAATTTCAGCGATGGTCACTTCATCGGGGTGTAAACCTTTAGGGGAGACTGGCTGCAAAACCAGTCCACCAGAGTCCGATTTCTGCATGTTCACCCGACGAGGATAGCAACCGGTCATGATGCTCGCTCGCGACGGAGTACAGACTCCACTGGAGACATAAAAGCCTGTAAGCTTCAGACCTTCTTCTGCCATCTGATCAAGATGAGGAGTCCGATGCAGCGACGATCCATAACAGCCGATGTCTCCATACCCGAGATTATCGCAGAGCAAGAAAACGACGTTTGGTTTTTCATTCGCAGAACAACAGATGCCTGGCATTAAACAAATCAAAAAAAAGAGGCAACGAACTTGGCTTTGCAGCATAGTCTCAAATCTCGCTTTCAAGTGTATCAACGATTAACCCGTAGGGAGCGACTTTGATTACGATAACATCAACACCTGCTTCAATGTAACCATGCCCGGAGGAAGCTGAATGTCGTTCGTTATTAATGATGATAAGTCCTGATGGACTCAGTGGAGTCAGGGTAAGACCACGCTGACCAACAATTTCTGCTACTGGTTCAGGTGCTGTTGTTTCTTGATTGCTTTTTCTTTTTACATCAGTCTGACCATTGCCACAGCACGCTGGTTCATAGCAGAAACAACAACAATCAGCTGGCAAGAAACAAGCACCGATTCCGGCAACTGCCTCTGGACCAGCCCCATCGCAGCATCCTCCATCTGCACCACACGCACCAATATCTCCACATCCATCGCAACCGCCACAATCACAGTCGCAGCCATCACAATAGGCGTAAGTATATCCCGGTTCTCGAGTGAAACCTCTCTTTTCGAGTTCTGCTCGACAAGTTGACGGAGTGCTCAGTCGCCCAAGTAATGTCTCGGCACGAGTGACTAAAAGGCGAGACATCAGACTTTCAGATCCAAAGGAGACACGGCACGTAGCTGCGGCATTCACCAAATTGTTGGCAGCGAAAACTAACGCTTCATCAGCCGCTTCAAAATTCGCAACAGGGTTGTACTCTCCTCGGCGAGCATCCTTCCACCAGTCCGCTGCACAGTCATATGCAATCAAAGCCTGTCCAATTGCAAAGCCGATTTCATAGAAAGTCTTCTTGAGGTATTGTTGTTCCTCTGGAAAGCGATGCGTAACCACCGAGAAGAGTTCAGCAAATGCTTTGGCTGTCGGGAGTGTGTATTCAGAAAGGCTTGTGTTTTGCTCCCTTTCCAACATGAGATGAGACTCAATTTGCTCTTTGATGACGGTCAGTAAACCTTCATCTACTGACAACAGTCGATCATGTGACTTTCTAAATTTCTTTCGGAACCAAAATCTGAGCACTTTTGGAATTAATGAACGTGTATCACGAATGTCGTCTAAAATCTTCGTTTCAAGAAGTAGGACACCTGCCGCGGCGCAATACTTCCCAATTTTGTCAGTGTCTGATTGAATTGTTTCTTGTCGAATTCTCAAACGACAACAACTCGGTTCTTCCACATTGAGTTCATTGACGCACTTCGCGTCTGCACATAACAGATACAGTGAAATCGCTTCATAGCTCAAAGCGGGAAGAGTTGTGATTCCAAATTCCCTCTGTTGAATTTGGCAACATCGTGCATACGCTTTTCGATAAAGGGGAAAAGAACGATGCGGACGAAGGAATCCAAACACTATTCAACCTTACTAAAAAAAAGAGGTGAGGTCATTTCATACTCGTGAAACAGGCGATGTATTCTTTGAATTATCACAGTGAAAATTTCAACCCGAGTCATTATTCAATTGTTAGCATCACGACTCTCAATCGAAAGTGGTTTGACCCAAATCTCACGGAAGTAGACGACGCTATTCGGGTCATGGGCTTGAAGTGCGAAAGTTCCGTGGTCGATTTTTCTGCCAGAGTATTTCTTGTGCTGGAAGTTTTCTGGTTCAGTATATTCCACAACTGTTTGATCGTTCACCTTGATGGTGACCTGTTTACCGCGAACGATGATGTGTTCCTTGTAAAAGACTTCGTCTGGCACGGCAGTGGTTGTGACATCTTTGACGGAAAAGAGCGAGCCAGTTTTGTTTTTATTCTTATGGCTCGTGTTAACTTGCACTTCGTGTCCGAAATCGGGGAAACCTTCCTCTTGGAATTTCGTATGGAAATAAATTCCACCGTTTGATCCGGGGGTTGTCATGACATAAGCGAGCAATTCGAAATCTTGAAAATCTCCATCATTCACATCTCCGACATAAAACAAATGCGACTGATCCCTCGCTGCCTGCGCTTTGATCATCCCGTTCACGACTTCGAATGAGTTTGTGGGATTGCTTGCTTTCCAGCCGTCAAGATTTCGTCGATTGAAAAGGGGAATCCAACCATCTTTTCGCATGGCCGTATCGTAGTATTCCACATGAGCAGGAACCGGGAACTGACGAAGACCGCTGACCCGTTTGTAGGTTTCAAAAATGTCTCCTCCGTTCGTCATTCGAGGATCATCCGTCTTCTTTAGATAGTCGTTAAATTGTTCAGTCAGCTGAGATTTTGTATCAGAAAAGCCTTCTGACTCAGCTAAATTGTTGAGGCAAGCGGGATCGCTTTCGATATCATAAATCTCAACGTCTGGTCGTTTTTCAATAGCCAGATTAAAGAACTTTCCGAGTTCAGGATCAGCTTTGTTATCGATTAAAAACGTCAAGCTGGGACAGGCATCAATATCGTGATAGCCTTGATCGGGTTCGCCAAGGCCGCCGTTTGCATCGAGCTTCCGTGGGCTACCAGCAGGCCAGCGATCTGCACGAAAGTTTCTGATGTAAAGATACTGACTGGTCCGCATTGCCCGTTGAGGATATGCCAGATTCAAGTAGCGAGAGGAAGAGTGTCTCTCTCGACCAGAGAAGACTGCTGTTCGAGGGGGATCAACAATTCCTTCTTGTTCTGATTTCAAAATATTTAACAGGCTTCTACCAGTGATCGGAAAATCTCCACCGGGAGGAGCAACTCCTGATGCTTCATAAATTGTGGCGGTGAGATCGACAAAGCCGACGACATCTTTTGAGATCCGCTGCGATTGTATTTCACTCCCCCAGCGAATTGCCAAAGGAACATGGATTCCATACTCGTAGCAATTCGCCTTCGCGCGAGGAAAAGCCATCCCGTTGTCGGAAGTAACGATCACAAGTGTTTTATCGAGTTCACCCGCTGATTCGAGTTGATCAAGGATCTTTCCAAGTTGCTGGTCAAACCACTCAATTTCAACGGCATAATCTAAGAGGTCAGAACGAATCTCTGGTGTGTCAGGCAGGAATGCTGGAACATCGACATCTTCAAGTTTTTTTCCGGACTTCAGACCTGCCCCTTTTTCGAATCCGCGATGCGGTTCATGTCCGCCATACCAGAAACAGAATGGTTCATCTGCAGGCTTGTTCTTCAGGAACTCAGAAAAATTTCCGGCATAATCATTGTTGCTGATTCCCTTGTGCGGTGTCTTGATTTTCTTTCCGCCAAATGCAGGACCAGCGGGGTTTTCTGATCTTCCGTCGACTTTATAATTCCCTGGTCCCCAACCTTTCCCGGTGTAGCCAGCGAAATATCCACTCTCCCCAAGCACTTCCGGGAAGGTGCGGTACTTCGTTGAGAAATAGCTCGCATGAGTGCCTGCATGTTCAACCTGCCAATGTTGACGTCCAGTTAACAACGCAGCACGACTGGGACTACAACCGGGTGATCCAGCGATTGCATTGGTGAAAAGAACTCCTTCATTTGCCACTCGGTCAAAGGAGGGAGTATCGACGAATCTGGAGCCATAAGCTGAAGCATGTTCCCAAGATTGATCGTCACTGATCGCGATGAGGATGTTCGGCTGATTCGCTGCCAGAAGTTGGCTACTCAGGCAGAAGACAAGTAAACACGATTTCAAAAAAAATTGCATCGAAAGCGAAAGCCATTTCGAGGTTGAGAAGACGGATTTGCAGAAATGAGTTCAGTGAATGAGATTACGAATTCCCGGTGAATAAAATCTCGCCAGCAACAATCGTATACTTCACTCTTCCTTGGACAGACATTCCGTCAAAAGGATTATTATGACTCTTTGATTGGAATTGACTGGTATCAATTGACCACGCTTCTTCAGGGTGAAAGAGAGTGACATCGGCAGGCGAACCAGGTTTTAATGTCCCGGAAGCAAGTCCCAAAAGTTCAGCTGGACCGACCGTCAGTTTGCTAATCAGCTTCGACCAATCGAGGTAACCGGGAGTAATTAACGCTTTCACACAAAGTGGAAGAACTGTTTCCAGACCAGCGATCCCGAACGGAGCATGATCGAGTTCCAGGCTCTTCTTTTCTTCAGAAAGAGGTTGATGATCAGATGAAATACAGCTGATCGTGCCGTCTTGCAATCCTTCGATGAGCGCCTGTCGGTGTTCTTCAGTCCTGATCGGAGGATCAACTTTACAATTCGTGTCGTAGTCCGCAAGACACTCATCAGTCAGTAGTAGGTGATGAGGAGAGACGTCGGCAGAGACTTTGATCTCTCTTGAAATGGCTTGTCGAATCTCTTCAATACTTCGCTTTGAAGAAATTGACATCAGATGCACCCGA
>JABJMI010000078.1 GCA_018659505.1 Planctomicrobium sp. | reverse complement strand
TAAGAGCGAATCTTGCCTGTGCCGGGGGTGATGATTTCGGTTCGTAACTTGTTCTGCCAGATAAATGGTGTTGCCCAGTTGCTGCCTTCTGCGCGGTTCTTTCTCCAGATTTCTTCGCCACTCTTTTTATCAATCGCTGCGATGTAGGATTGCTCTTCGGTGTCGCTGACGAAGTAGAGTCGGTCTCCATGTAGCACTGGCGAGGCAGCGGTTCCCCAGTCGTAGCGAGTTTTGCAGGGCGGTAATTCTTTCGACCAGACAAGTTCTCCAGATTTTGAAACGCAATACAATCCAACATCACCGGACAGAGCATAGATATGTTCACCATCAGTGACTGGTGTTTCAGATGCGTAGCTGTTCTTGATATGGCGAGGTGTCGCCGGTTTTCCTTTGTGCAGAGTCTTCTTCCAAAGTGGTTTGCCATCCGAGAGTTGGAAGCACTGTAGGTTCCATTCATGAACCGACTCTTCTGGCTTCTTTCTATCACCGCCGAAGTAGAGACCTGGCTTGGCATCTTCAGGTTTGCCGTCGAGTTGTGTGACTGTCGTCACATAAACATGATTTCCAAAAGTAATTGGAGACGACCAGCCTCGCCCGGAAATCGGTTGCTTCCACAGGATGTTTTCCGTCTCACTCCAACGAACTGGGAGCGAGGGGTTATCGGAAACTCCACGTGCATCTGCACCGCGAAATTGAGGGGAATCTTCCGCGAAAGTGCAGTCTATTGAACTCCCGCAGCAGATCAGAAACAAGGTTGCGAAGAAATACGAAGAGAGTAGTTTTGGGAATGCGAGCATCGAAGAATTCCGAGTTGATTATTTTCATTGTTGGAATTGAAAGACCACTATTCCTCTGATCAGAATTGACTAGAAGTTTGTTCATTGCGGTCAGTTAGATTGTAACGACAAAAGACCCGTACATCATGTAAGCCATGAGACGTGACGACGTAGGACTTTCAAGAATGGGCTTGCCTTATGAATCAACGAGTGCGAATATATGTGCAGCGAAAGCTGTCCTCCTACGATCCTACCTAACTCTTCCACTATTCTTATGTCGTATCAAGCCGTACGTGCCATATCGTTGATGTCTGTTTTTCTGTCACTATACATGTGTCAGTCAGTCAGTGCGGGAGATGTTCCTGGTCCAGATTCTAAAATCTCCGAGGTCATTGATTATTACGTCGGTGGAAAATTGCAATCAGAGTCAATCGTTGCAGCTCGGCTCATTGATGATCTCGCTTTTTTAAGACGGCTTTCGTTGGACCTCGCTGGTCGTGTTCCGACTGTTCAAGAACAAGCAGACTACATGGCACTTCCCGAATCGGAAAGGCGTGAGAAACTCGTTGAGCTGTTGGTCTCGCAGTCAGACTTTGCGTTCCATCAAGCAAATGAGATTGATCTGCTGTTGCTTGCTCGGTTAAAGAAGGACAACGATTGGCGTGAGTTCTTGCTACAAGCTGCCAAGGAAAACCGAAGCTGGGAAACAATCTTCAAGCAGGTGATGACGCCGGAGGTTGAATGTCCAGACCAGGTTGGCCCCGCCGCGTTTCTGCGTGAAAGAATCCGCGAACTCGATGATTTAACGAACGATACAGCCATTCTGTTCTTCGGTGTCAACATTAGTTGCGCGAAGTGCCATGACCATCCATTGGTCGCGGACTGGGAGCAGGACCATTATTTCGGGATGTCCTCATTCTTCAAAAGAACTTATCAAACCAAAGCGAGAATGGTCGCTGAAGATTTCCAGGGAGATGTGAAGTTCACGAACATTCTTGGTGAAGAGATACAAGCAGAGTTTATGTTCCTGAGTAATGTTTCGGTCAGCGAAGAGAAGATTGAACTCGCAGAGGATGAGAGGAAGAAACTTGAGGAAGCAGTCAAACAAGCAAAGAATGATGAGAAGGTTTCCGCCCCGGAAGTTTCATTCAGTCCCCGGACAAAGTTTGTAGATCTCGCACTCTCGCAAGACAAACAGAATTTTTTTGCACGCAACATCGTGAATCGAACATGGGCGAGACTGATCGGGTATGGACTGGTCATGCCGCTCGACCAAATGCACTCCGACAATCCCGCGAGTCATCCGGAATTAATGGACTGGCTCGTCAATGATTTAAAGACTCACAATTATGACCTCAAGAGATTGATATCAGGTATCGTCATCAGCGAGACTTATGCAAGATCGTGCCGTTGGATTTCAGAAGATGAATTGCCAACACCTTCATTGTTTGCCACGGGAACTGTTCGCCCTCTGAATCCGCGTCAGCTAGCGTTATCTTTAATTATCGCGACATCGAATTCGGAGAGACTTCCGGGGTTTGAAAAACCAGATGATTGGGAGAAGCAAAGAACAGATTTCGAGAATCGGTCCTCTGGATTCGCAGACCTCTTTCCAATTCCTGACGTCGGTTTTCAGGTGGGGACTGATGAGGCACTTCTCTTCAGTAATAGCGATCGCTTTGCGAATGAATTCCTAAGAACGTCAGATGATCGGTTGATTGGGGAACTGAAGAAGATTGAATCCTCAGAAATAGCGGTCGAAAAAGTGTATCAATCTATATTTTGTCGAGAACCGACTGAAGTCGAGAAGCAAGCTCTCTTGCAGTATCTTGATCGAGATCAGGAATCAAAAGAGACTGTATTGCAACAGGTCGTTTGGGCATTGCTCGC
>JABJMI010000079.1 GCA_018659505.1 Planctomicrobium sp. | reverse complement strand
TTTCCTGCAGAACCTGAGACAATCAATTTTATTGATCGAAGAAAAAAAGCCGAAGATGATGAGGCGCCGGGAGAACGTCGGCAGTTCTCGGACGGGCACCGTTCCGATCGACCTGAAGTTGATGAACTCGCGAAAGCGATCGATGCCTATAAGGTCAAGAATCGACGACGTTTTATTACGTTCGAAGAGATTTACGACGTGATGACTTCGCTTGGCTATCATAAGTAAGAGCCGAAGATCGCATATCGAACTGCACACTTGAAGTGTGCAGCTAAACGAATTTCATAGTATTCATGTTCTTTGAGCTGTCCGCTCCAAGTTCTCAGAGAATCTTACAATAGAGCATTGCAAACTGTTTGGTTATAGTGACGTCATTCACAATAACCAAAGGTTTCTTAACATGCTTCATGCTGTCATTATGGCTGGTGGAAGCGGCACTCGTTTCTGGCCGCTTAGTCGACGCTCTTTGCCGAAACAGTTTTTAACGCTATCAGGCGAGCGGTCTCTGATTCAAACCGCATTTGATCGATGTCAGCCGGTGATCCCGGGGGATCAATTCTGGGTCGTCACGAATGAGTCCATGATTTCGACGACAGCGGGACACCTACCTGAAATTCCTGCAAACCATCTTTTTCCAGAACCATGTGCTCGCAATACCGCTCCTTGCGTTGGGCTGGCTGCGATGGCTCTCGCTGCGGAAGACCCGGAAGCAATCATGTTGGTGATGCCAGCTGATCATGTGATTGCTCCCATCGAAAAATTCCAGGAAGCTGTCAATGCAGCCGTGAAAGTGATCGAAGAGTCCCCAGAGCAACTTGTCCTATTTGGTGTTCCACCAACCGTTCCAGCGACAGGATTTGGATATATCGAGCGAGGACAACAACTCTCGAAGGGGGTATACCAAGTTGAATCCTTCCGAGAAAAGCCTGATCGAGAAACGGCTGAAGGCTACCTGAGAAGTGAGGATTTCTATTGGAATTGCGGGATATTTGTCTGGAAAGCAACAACCATCCTCCAAGAATTAGAGACACATCAACCTGAGCTCAGTTTAGCACTCAATCACCTTAAAGAGTCTTATGGAACACCAACATGGAGCGATTCTCTAAACGAGATTTTTCCAGAAATGCCTTCGGTTTCAATTGATTACGCAGTTCTCGAACACAGTGAGCAGATCTCAGTCGTTGAAGCCCCCTTCGGTTGGGATGACGTCGGCAGCTGGGAGGCGATGTCTCGCTTAAATCCACAAGATGCAGCAGGAAACACAATTGTTGGCAAAGCCAGTCTCGTAGATTCATCAAATTCAATTGTTCGCTCAACAGATGAACATCTTGTGACTCTTCTTGGAATGAATAATTGCATTGTTGTGCATACTCCTGATGCAACTCTCGTCGCAGATCGCAGCGATGAAAATGCAGTTCGTCAACTTGTTCAACAATTAAAGGATCAAGGTTATGACGAAGCCCTCTGACGAATTTCCAAACGATGGACGACTACTTGGAGTCGATTTTGGAACGGTTCGGATCGGGCTTGCGATCTCAACTCGCGAACAAAACATCGCCAGCCCACTAGAGGTCTATCAGAGAAGAAGCGAAGGTCTCGATGCGAAGTATTTTAAAGAGCTCGTCGAAGAAAATCGTGTGAAAGGATTTGTTGTTGGACTTCCGATGCACATCAATGGAGAAGAAGGGGCATCGGCGATCAAAGCAAGAAAATACGGTGCTTGGCTCTCGACCTTAACGGACTTACCGGTATTCTTTTGGGACGAGCGTTTTACGTCTTCCATCGCTGAAGATCATATGATCGGAGTCGACCTGACACGCAAACAAAGAAAACGACGAATCGACATGGTCGCTGCACAGATATTTTTGCAGTCCTATCTGGATACGAAGAGGAAACGGGAAGAGTTTGAGAGTGATTTGTCGGACATCTGAAATATCAGGAAAAACATTAGTTGTTCAATGATAACTCAGGGTTAGGTACAGCCCTGTCATAGTTTCGAAAATCATTTTCCGCGTCTTCGACTGTCTTCATCCACTTTTGAGATTTCATCATCAAGAGTAATAAGTCTTCAACTTTGAAAGGCTTCGATAGAAAACCATCCATGCCAGCGTCAATGCAACGCTTTCGGACCTCTGGCGTCGCGTTGACAGTTAATGCGATAATCGGAGTTTTGGATCGTCTCATTTTCTCACGTCGACGAATTTCTTGAGTTGATGAAATTCCGTCCATAATCGGCATTTGTACGTCCATTAAAATGCAATCAAAGTCGGAGGATTCCCACAATTCAATGCCAATTTCTCCATTTGATGCGAGGTAAACTTCGATGTTGTGTTTCGCCAAGACTTCTGAAATGAGCTTTTGATTAACGATGTTGTCTTCAACAACAAGAACTTGGAATGGAGCAGAGTGTACGACTCCAGAATCCTCAAAGTCGAGTTTATCACTCGGAGGAGATCCATGTCGTTCGATCTTCAAGCCTTCTGGTAGATTCAGCGGAACCGTGAAGAAAAAGCGTGAGCCCCAGCTAGGTTGACTCTCAAACCAGATCGTTCCTCCTAGCAGCTCGACAATTTCTTTTGAAACCGCAAGTCCCAAACCAACCCCATCGTAATCCCTGGTATTGGAGGTAATTGCCTGCTCAAACGGTTGAAATATCTCTTCTTGAAATTCAATTGGAATCCCGATCCCAGAATCTGTGACGCAGAATTGCAGATGATGTTGACCATCTACAATGATCCTTTCCAGAGCAACCTGTATTGATCCATGATCCGTAAACTTGACTGCGTTATCGATGATGTTTGAAAGGATTTGTCGTAAGCGCTTCTGATCGCTAATAATCTGTCGAGGAAGATTATCCTGGATATTAATTTCAATTCTCGTCGACTTCTTTTCTGCAGCGATTTGGTTCGAGACAACAATTTCATTTAGGATGACTTCGATGTCGAACTGTGATTTCTCAACAGATAGCTGTCTAGACTCGGATTTGGACAAATCTAGAATGTCGTTGATGATCTCCAGAAGGTGATTTGCCGAAGATTGAACCTGTTCTAAATTCTTTCTTTGTTGAGAATTCAAGTCTGTTTCGAGCACTAAATCTGTGAAGCCAAGGATCCCACTTGCCGGAGTTATGATTTCATGGCTCATATTAGCTAGGAACTGTCCCTTGATTTTACTGGCTTGATCAGCTTCGTTTTTAGCGTCTGTCGTGAGTTTGACTAATGTCGTCCAATCTTCCGAAATGCCAGCAACTGTCAGGAAACTAATCCCGACAATCGATGTGAAAATTTGCAGTACAATCATTCGAGTGACATCTGAATATTCACCGATTGAAAATGGACCACAATCCTGGCTTGTAAAATAAGCCATCAGTGAGAAAAACGTGAGTAGCGAGAATGATGATCCCGGCAAGCCTAATCTCGACCCTGCCCAGACGAGTAACGGAAAGACGCCTAAAACTGCAGTCATCGTTAAGATGTCAGGCTGTGACGCAGAGATTGAAGCCGTAATAAAGATTCCCGAGAGAATCAGGATTAACTCAACTACACTTAAAGAAGCCTCTCTGAAGCTTTTCCCCGAAAAAGATTCCTTAAACCCACACACAACCGGAGATACAATTAGCATTCCTGTAGTATCTGCGATCCACCAAGCGATCGCTGTGTGTAGGAAAGAATTGACCCCAAACGTACTCTGCACGATCGTTGTCCCGATTAAGGCTCCTGAGGTTGGAGCGATTAGCGAGATGAGAACAATTCTAAAAAATTTGCGAACCCCGTACGAAAGTCCAAAACGGGAATTCAAGAAGCGTGAGATTAACGCCCCCAAGATTGCAGTACACGTGTTTGCCAAACAAAACCCGATGCTAACTGCTATCGACAATTGATGGATCAAAACATCTGAAACCAGGTTCGCAGCCACTGCAGAAGCAATGAGGATCGGCCAAGACTTAAATGGGGACTTGGCAAGTACGCAAAAATAGAGTCCCGCAGCTGGCCAAAACGTCGCAAATGGGAGATTTGAGAAAGAGATGAACTTCCCAAGTTCCGCAAGGAATAGGTATCCAAACCCAAGGAAGGCAGCGCTTCGAACTAATTTTAGACCGACCGTTTGCCGTTTGGAACTCATTCTAATAGATCCAAGAAGGGGATTCTT
>JABJMI010000081.1 GCA_018659505.1 Planctomicrobium sp. | reverse complement strand
TGCCGAAATGATGGTCAGCCAGATCTGATGTCGCTGCTGTTCCTGCATGATAATGTCTGCAACTTCCGTGTTGTGCTAAGTCTCTACGTATCTGTACTTAATAGACAAACGGGAATTTACATTAAGACATCAATTCACGAATAGCCCAGATTCAGAAAGAGAAGCTTGCCCAGTTTGACATTGAGTCAATTCTGAAAGGGCGCGATAGAAGAGGTTTTCCACAAAGTAGCCGTTCGTTTAAGCGGCTTTTCGGCGTGTCGACTCATTGTCAGATGAATTGATTGAATCTGTTGGAATTGGAATTGACGCCGCTGCGGGAGCATGCAGAGGTTCGCTCCCCGGTCGAATGTTTTTCCAGTAAATACGAGCCAGATCTAGGATTGCCGTTAGGAAGTCTCCCGATTTCAGTCGAGAAGAGCCCACTTCTTCCCAAGCTTCGAGAGGCTGTTCGTAGATGAACTCTGAGTTGTTAGCGGAGCTATCGTCCCGTCGAAGTTGTCGATAACGAGCAATGACTTCTACATCAAAAATCCATTTAGAAATGAACGGAGCCGAAAATGCGGAGACAAATTCTGGAGTGACTCGAAATAACTTCGCTCCACATTGTGTATCTTGAATTCTCACTCCCAATGCCGTGGAAGCGACTGTCGCGAAGAGTCGACCGAGAACCTTTCGAATTGGCTTGCGATGGACATGTCTACCGAGAAGCGAGAGTCGTGTCCCGATGACCATTGCTAGCTCTTCGCGATTGTTGAGCGTCTGGAAGAATCGCGGAATCTCTTCCAATGGGGTACTGAGATCGGCATCCCAGAATCCGATGAGTTTAGTGTCAGTGTTTTGGATTGCGTGTAAAACACCTTGTCGAATTGCCTCCGCCTTGCCGCCATTCTGAGCAAGATCGAGAAATTCAAACTTCTCGGGAACCTGATTCTCCAGCTCTTGCAGGAGAGTTGCCGTCTGATCGCTGCTGCCGTCATTCACGAAGAGAAATCGTAGTGAAGCATGCTCTGAAGCGAATTTCTTGAATGCCATTACTGGCAGGCGATCTTGTTCGTTGTAACAAGGAACAATGATCACCGTCTCAGCTGTTGAGAGATCTTCTGTTTTCAGTTTCAGGATCCGATCCATGGAAACGAAGCTTTCTGAGTTCAACACTCACTGGTTAGTTTTTAGACCGTATGACTATCCTGTGTTTCAAGAACTACTCGCATATTTCAAAGCGAGTTTCGTCCTGCATGACGAATCAGAACAGTATCTGTTGTTCTTTAAGAGAAATTCGCTGCGCGAGTCAATATGGGATCAATAGATGTGTTGAAAATGTTGATTGAATAGCTCATCGATCGGCAAGATAATGCTCAAACAATCCCTATGGACTTGATATCTCACGAGGAATGTAATTTCTCAGGAATGTTTGGCATTGCTGCAAAGCAAGATGCCGCGCAGCTAGGGTTCCCTCGTAAGCGCGATCTTCAACTTCCACACAGACCGGACCCTGGTATCGAATGTCGCCAAGGGTTGAGAAGAAGCTTCCCCAGTCGACTTCTCCTAAACCGGGGAGTTTGGGGGAATGATATTCGAGAGGATTCGCCATAATTCCTACTTCGTTAAGTAGTTCTCGATCTACTCGTACATCTTTGGCATGGACGTGAAAGATTCGATCCGAGAATTCCTGCAATGGCTTGCAGCAGTCCATCTGCATCCAGATTAGGTGCGATGGATCATAATTCAAACCGAAATTCTGACTGGGGATGTCAGCGAACATACGTCTCCAGATCGCTGGGCTGATTGCCAAATTCTTTCCTCCGGGCCATTCATCATCGGTAAAAAACATCGGGCAGTTTTCGATTCCGATCTTTACATCATGTTTTTCTGCGTGCTCCACGATTGGTGACCAGCGATCCAAGAAAGGCTGCCAGTTTTCATCAATGGACTTTTTAGGATCGCGACCAATAAAGGAATTGACCTGGTTGATTCCCAATTGTGCTGCGGTCTCGATGATCTTCAAGATGTGCTCGGCAGCCTGCGAACCTTCAGCCTTATCAGCAGAAAGTGGATTGGGGTAGTAGCCAAGTCCGCTGATTGCGACGCCATGCTTTTCTGTCAGATCTTTGATCTGTGCCAGTTCAGCCGGACTGTTCTTTGCGACATCAATGTGAGTGACGCCCGCATATCTTCTTTCGGCTTTCCCAACCGGCCAGCACATGACTTCGACACAGTCATACTTCATGTTCGCTGCGGTTGCGAGAACCTCGTCCAAAGACAACTCTGGAAGAATGGCGCTGACGAAACCTAATTGCATCATGATTATCTCTGTTTTGTGGAAAACTATTCTTCCTCGTCTGCATTCCAGGTGACTGCACAGGACTCGAAGGAGTCATTGATGCAGTCGATCATTTCTCGCAGGCGTCCAATGTCACGACGGTTAAAATTGAATGCCAGACGAGAGAGGCTCGCGAGGTGTTCTTCATCCGCTTCTTGCGGATGTGCTTCGGCACGTTCAATTTTTCCGGTCGCGATGATGTCTTGGAACTCTTCGTTGAGTTCTTCGATCAACTCATCAGTCGGTTCAAAATGAAGTCGAAGATAGAGCTTATCTTTGACGTACCGCATACTGTTGTAGACGCAGTAGAAGTTCATGATTTCGTCGTAGGCTTCTTCGACGTTATCAGTAATTTTGTAGAGAGAATGGTCGTTCGGTGAGATGAGGCCTTCTTTTTCCATCTGATTGACGATGAATTTCTGCCAGTCCTTCCAGTACGTCCCGCCCGGTTCATCGACGAGGACAATCGGCATTAAATCTCGTTTGCCTGTTTGAATCAGAGTGAGAGTTTCGTAGCACTCATCCTGTGTTCCAAAACCACCTGGGAACAATGCGACCGCGTGAACCTCTTTGACGAACATCAGTTTACGAGTAAAGAAGTATTTCAGGTTCACCAGTTTTTCGTCATTAGAAATGACATAGTTCGACTCTTGCTCGAAAGGGAGCATGATGTTGAGCCCCATGGACATCTCTCGACCGGCGCCAACATGGGCGCCTTCCATGATTCCACCGCCAGCTCCGGTGACAACATACCAGTCGGCTTTCGCGAACTTCTTGCCGAATTCCAAAGAGGCTTGATAAGCTGGGTGATCGGGTTTGGTCCGAGCAGAACCGAAAACCGTCACCTTTCGCATTCTGCGATAAGGAGTGAAGACCTTAAAGGCATAACGCAGTTCTTTCAGTGCTCTCGCGACGATTTTGAGGTCGCCACGAGTCGCGTTATCGCGAGCGAACTTGTCGGCAGTCTCTTTGATGTCTTCAACGAAGCGAGACGTTTTCTCGGTGTTCAGATCATGCTCTGTGACTAACGGATGGTCTTCAGAAACATTGGTCCGGGCGAGACGTTCTTTACGTTTTTTTGGGTCTGACATTGCGAAATCCTTTTCTATTCATCTCTGAAGAACCAGCCTGATGATCAGCTTAGCACTCAGCGATTTAGGCTCCGATCGACTCGAGCGCTTCTTCACGGGTGTCGTAGATTGCCCAGAGAGTATCGAGAGCGGTGATGTGCAGTAGGTCTTTTGCCAGATCGTGTAAGCCGCAGATGACCATGACGCCCCCTGAAGTTTTGACCAGCTTATGGCAACGAATGAGTAACGCTAAAAATACTGATCCGAAATACTTCACTTGCGACATGTCGAAGACGACCATCGGTGCTTTTTGCTGGCGGATTGGGTCCAGCACAATCTCCGCAGCGTGCTCAACGATATCCCAGTTGAGTGACTCAACTGCACCTGTCGAGATCACGACAAGTGCGTCGCCATGCCATTCTAGAC
>JABJMI010000082.1 GCA_018659505.1 Planctomicrobium sp. | reverse complement strand
TGATTTTGATCACGTTTGCACCGACTTTTAATTCAATCCCTTGCATCGCTTGCGTAGTAATCTTACCGGCGCCTACTTTTGTCGTTTGATTACCGAGTTTTATATCAGTCTTCTGGTTTCCTTTATCTAAGGTCGTCGTCTGATTTCCCACCTTCATGGTGACAGACATGTTCCCTTTCTTCAGCAAGAGCGTATCGTTTCCGGTTTCTAGGGTGACCTTTCTGTCTTTATAGATGTCGACAGTCTGGCTGCCCCCTTTGGAACCTTTGCCTATTTCAACCTTTTGGTCGTTGTAGATTTTGATTTCCTGGTCACCTTTGTCCTTATCTTCGAAACCGATTTCACGAGTTTCGTTATTTTCGATGACACAGTTGAAATCTTTTTCAGCATGAACGTAAATTTCTTCGGAATCCTTCTTATCTTCGAAGCGAATTTCGTTGAAGTTGTCAGCACCTCCTGATTTTGTGCTACGTGACTTGATCCCGGACTGGGTCATGTTGTCCGGTAATTTATAAGGAGGCATGTTGTCTGCGTTGTACAAACTCCCCACGACAACAGGACGATCTAAATCGCCGTCCAGAAAATTGACGATGACTTCTTGTCCAATGCGGGGAATGTGGATCATCCCCCAATTTGAGCCAGCCCATGGTGTCGAAACCCTTACCCACATACTCGACTTGTCATCACTTTTTCCATTGCGATCCCAGTGGAATTGAATTTTGATGCGACCATATTTATCGGTATGAATCTCTTCACCACCCGGCCCCACTACAACAGCAGACTGAATTCCGTGAATCTGAGGTTTGCTACGAGTGTGAGTCGGCCGATAGACAATGTCAGCTGGAATGGCGTGAAAAGTGTTTGAATAAATTTGCCCTGAAGAGCCCCCACCAGTCACAAAACTGCCACCCTGTGCCCGATGCTTGACAGCGATCAAGACCCACTTCTTTCCTGCTTCTCCATCGTTGTGATGCTTAGAAACTTTGAATCTCCCACCAGGAGAAAATGATCGACAGCGACTTTCGCCCATCGCTGTATCGTAGCCAAATTCTTCGGCTTCAATTCTCCATTCCGCAGCCTTATCTCCATCGGGCTTCTTCAAATAGCCTCCAGGATGGTCGTACAATTCGTATTTTGATGTCCCTGGAAGTTTGACCTTGGTCGGTTTTTCGACGAACAACTTTGTCGTCGGATTTTCGAAATCGTAATCCGTATGAGAATACTTGCCCGATTGAAAAGTATGTGCGTGATGCCAGCTTCCGAGATTATCTGTTGACTCAGCTTGCGACAGATTCGATAGCAATTGTACGTCACCATCCTTGCAGTCGAAAACACCTCCAACCTTATCTGTCAGGACAAGTTCGTGCTTACCCTCTTCATGTGAGAAGTAGAAATAAATACCTTCTTCAGCCAAGAGACGCGAAACGAAATCATAGTATGTTTCACGATATTGGAGACAGTATGTTCGTTTCTCTGGAGTTCTTTGAAGATCCCATTTGTAATCTGAGAAGCCAAAGTCCTTAAAGATTTTATCAACAATTTCTTTAACACCTTTTTGTTCATCTGTTTCATGAACCCGGCAGTCTGCAGCTTTGGTCAAAAGCCATAACCAGGGGACGACCCGTGCCCGGTACATATGAGCTCTCTCACCCATGCCAAGGTAAGTGAACCGACTGACGATCCCATTGAAGTAGCGATATTCACCATCGGCTTCAGATCGAACGTAAAAATCGACAGCCTTGCCCACAATTTTATCGGGATCCAAGTCGCCTTTTTCCGAGAGCATTTGCAGGTCGAAAGAAAAAAGCTCGCTGATCTGCTCCTCTCCGGAGAAAGAATTCAGCACAAGTGCATCTTTTCCAAAAGGCGTTTTAACGCCGATAGGTCGTTCGCCTTGCTTTAATTCTGAGAGTGCCATTGCAAACCTTTCGATGCCCATGCTTGCCCAAATCAGTTGAATCTTCATGCAGATTCAACAATTTGCAAAACACGAAAACAATCAGAGTTGGGTCGTGCTTCATTATGAATGACGAAAGTCAGACAAAGGAAACACTGACAACTTTTGAAATCTGTGTATCGATTAGAATAAACTGCTGGCCGCGTAAGATCAAAGCTAGTTTTTCTGATCCACTCATAAAAAAAGCTGTGGCTCTGAATCTGAACAATAAAGCACAGATCAGAGTGCACAGCTTCTCTGATTACCATATCTTGCCAAGTTGACGCCGCTAGAAAGGCAACAAAGCCTGTCGTTGAACTCAGCAAGAGGTGTACTACGATGCGCCTTTGCCTGGGTTATATTTGGCCGGAACGTTTCCTGTTGGCTTTCCTGTAGTAGGATCGAGGAGGACATAGGTCCACTCTACTTCTGTGTAACCAAGAGTCAATTCTTCAGAAGGCAATGGATCCCCAGACGCGTTTCCGTGGAAACCGTAGCTAGAGACAACCACATGCTTCAGCTTGTACGTCAAATAAGGCTCTTGCTTATTCCCAACTGTTGAGCAGAAATGAATTTCTACTTCAGGGAAAAATGTTCCATTCGCACAACTTTCCTGGAGTTTCGTTGATGATTTATCCAGTTCTCGAACGACTGCAATATCGCCAAGCGTAGTTTCACCTTTTGTTCTTTGGTGATCTTTTGCACCTTCTGGAATTGAACGGAAAATCGGTGAACTCATTGACTGAATAATGATCCAATCTTTGTGACCACTATCAGTTGCTTCACCTTTGATATCGCCTAATTTCAAATACGCAGGCATTACACTCACTCCTCAACTAAAAATTTAACATTGTGAAATTTGAGTGACCAACATGGCCAGCTCACATTGCCCCATGTGAGGCGGACATAACTATTCTCGTGAGTTGCGAAAAATTGTTGCGTCCTTTTTCCATAAAATTTCTGAAGAACCCAAAAATCGATGAACGAATCGATGAATTCCCAGATAATTGACTTACACGTCAGAATTCAGGAACTATTTCAAATCCTAACAACCACGACCCATCTAAATGAATTGATTAGAAACATAACCATTTCAGCTGGTCGGTTGCAAACGTCTGACACTTATTACTGCAACAATAACGAACTGGAGAAAATCATGGGACAACCCGCAGCACGCATAACAGATATACATCTCTGCCCAATGGTCATACCAGCTCCAGTACCAGTCCCGCATGTTGGCGGTCCTATTACTGGTCCAGGCTCACCCATTACCCTGATTGGAATGATGCCAGCAGCCAGAGCAACAGACACATGCGTTTGCGTCGGACCACCCGATATGATCACGAAAGGGTCAGCCACAGTCCTCATCGGGAAAATGCCAGCCGCTCGCATGGGAGATTTAACTGCCCACGGAGGGACAATTGGCATGGGCTGCCCGACTGTATTGATCGGTGGATAAGCGCAAGCTCATTGAGCAGCGGCGAGCAACCTGATGCATCTACTTTCACAAGAACGCCTTCGTCGATACGGCATCGTATCCGCACGGAACTCAAGTTTTGACTCAACCAGACCACCTGGCAGTTTGTCCACAGTCACCTTTAGTGATGAGTGAAACACATTCCTACCTTTTCAAATTCGGTTCTTGCAATCGAGTGGGGCAGGTTGTATAAATATGAATGGATTGGTTTGTTGAAAGCCACCCGTTTTTATGGAACTCAGGGTAAGCAACTCCCACCTTACTGTTGCCCACCTCTTTCGTCTGGCTGATTTTTACAAACAGACCGGCACCTGAGTCATCTTGCCATTAAAACGCATGTTATTCTCTCCTTTGATTAAGTTACGGAAACTGACTTCCATGACTCGCATCTCACGATTTATTGCCTGTGCAACTTCCATCTTGCTTTTTAGCGTTCCAGTCTTGGCTGAGACGGCTCAAGAAGTGAGTTATCACAAAGACATTCGTCCGATTTTTCAGGCGAATTGCCAAGGTTGTCATCAACCCGCCAAACAAAGTGGCGAATACGTGATGACCAGCTATGGGCACCTGATGCAAGTCGGTGAAAGTGGCGAGGCAGCCATCACGGCAGGGCAACCTGACAAAAGCCATCTTCTTTCCCTCATCACACCCGTTGACGGCAAAGCAGAAATGCCGCAGGGAAAACCACCCTTGGGACAACCAGAAATTGACCTGATCAAACTCTGGATTGAACAGGGAGCGAAAGACGATTCGCCAGAATCATTCGGTCAGCGATACGATGCCGGGAATCCACCCGTTTATACTCGTCCGCCTGTGATCTCTTCGATTGATTTCTCACCAGATGGTTCCACACTGGCAATCTCTGGATTTCATGAAGTCTTACTTCGCTCAGGCGATGGAGAGCAACTTCTCGGTCGTTTAGTCGGTCTCTCAGAACAAATTGAATCCCTTAAATTTTCTCAAGACGGGACACGTCTTGCTGTCGCTGGCGGACTGCCCGCGAGAACAGGTGAAATTCAGATTTGGAATGTTGAAAAACAAGCTCTCGAGTTATCGATCCCAATCACATTCGATACGGTTTACGGAATCAGTTGGTCACCAGACGGAAAAATGGTCTCGGTCGGTTGCAGCGACAATATTGTTCGCGGTTTTGATTCGACCTCTGGTGAACAAATCTTCTTCAATGGTGCTCATAGTGATTGGCCATTGAACACAGTTTTCTCTGTGGATGGCTCGCAAATCGTTTCTGTTGGTCGTGATATGTCGACGAAACTGTATCAGGTCGACACAGAACGCTTCATTGATAACGTCACCTCAATTACACCAGGTGCGTTAAAGGGTGGTCTCTCTGCATTGGAACGGCATCCGACACGCGACGAAATTCTCGTTGGCGGCTCAGATGGTGTCCCTGGAATCTATCGCATGAATCGTCTCACCAAACGTGTGATTGGCGACAATGCGAACCTCATTCGTAGATATCCTAAAATGAAAGGGCGCGTCTTCGCAGTCGCTTACTCACCCGATGGTAAGCAAATCGTTGCCGGTTCCAGCCTGGATGGTGAAGGTCAGGTCTTTACATACTCAGCCGATTTCGATCCGGCATTGCCTGCGGAAATTAAAGGAATTGTGGAAGTTGTCGCATCCTCACAGAATGCTGATCAAAAGAAAAAATTAGAAGAATACGTAACTGCCGGCACAGAGGTTCTCACCAAAACTGAACTGCCAACAGGTCTCTTTGCTATCGCATATCACCCGGACGGCAAGTCTATTGTCGCGGCGGGTGGAGATGGCAAGCTACGATACATCGACACAGCAACCGGACTAGTTACGAAAGAAATCGTGCCTGTCGAAATTATCGAACAAGACATGCAGGCGAAGCGAGAACTCGATGCCGCAGCCAATGCAGATGAAGCTCTTGTGGGTGAAGAAGCACTTCCAACCGGGACTCAACTCACAGCCTTAGAGGTCGCTCCGCAGGCAATCACGTTAAATGGGCAATACGATTACGTGCAGCTACTCGTCACTGGTACTTTGAATTCCGGAGATCGTGTTGATGTCACGCGAATGGTCACGATCTCAACCACCGGAGAAGCGGCAAAAGCTTCGGTACTCGGTCGAGTCACTTACAACTCAGCGGGACAGTCAGAGATCACGATTTCGCTAGGCGACAAAACCGTGAAAGTTCCTGTCACCTCAATTGAAAAAGATGCCTCGCAAGCAATCAGCTTCATTCAAGATG
>JABJMI010000139.1 GCA_018659505.1 Planctomicrobium sp. | reverse complement strand
GGGTATGAGTAGTATTGGATTAGACCTAGGCAGCACAGAGTTTCGATCAATACGTATTACGAATGGTCGCTTTGTGGGGCGAAAAATTCCGGCATTTTATTGTGTTCTCGATGACAAATCTTCGAATCGCCGACTCCTTGAGCAAGCACAAATCCCATACGCAACTGCCAAAGAAGCGTTGATCGTCATCGGTGAAGCTGCACTGGAACTTTCGACACTGATTCACTGTCCAGTGATTCCAGTCATGCTGGAGGGGCGACTACCCTGGAATGATCCTGTCGGACGACAAGTCTGTGTGATCATGATTGAAGCACTCGTGCCAGGCGCTGAACAGACAGGCTCTCACTGTGCAATTTCTCGTTCGCCATTAATGGAGAAAGAAAAGGGTGACAGCTCCAATTTCCTAAACAAAATCTTGGAACTCAGAGGATACGAAGTCGATGCACTCGATTCAGGCACAGCAGTCATTCTTGCAGAGCTGCAGCACTACGATTTTTCAGGATTAGCGATAGTTGTCGGCGCTGAAAGCGTTTCAGTCAGTCTATCTCACTTTGGAAAGCCGATTTTCAAACAAGCATACAAGCAAGGTTTTCGATCTATCGAACAACGTTTTTCCTTAAATCGACATCGTTATCTATGGGATTCTCAAGGAAATCAGTATCTCGACATGCAATCAATAAAAAACTGGTTGCAGTCAAGCGATGTCTCTCTGACAAAGCCCAAAACGGGTGATGAGCTATGGATCGCTGAGCAATGCGAAAATCTCGTAAGAAGTGCTTTGGATTCGATGCTCACCGATCTCATTAAAGCTAGTAAACAAGGACAATTTCGGAACCGACTTCCGGTCGTAATTTCTGGAGGCGCAGCGAAACTGCAAGGTTTTGATTCAATCGTTGAGAATGTACTCGGTAAGAGCGGTGTTCCGATTCGAACACATGAAGCCTTCAAGTCGAGCTTAGATCCTTATTCTGTCGCGAAAGGATTGCTCGTAAATTCAAGTTTGCAAGAGCAATCAAATTTCAGCAACACACAGCGCGTCGCGTAGTGATTCGTGTTAATTGATGACCACAATAAAAGAAGCACCGTGTTCATTGAACACGGTGCTTTTGTTGTTGGGAATAGTACTCTTCGAATTCTATTGAAGAGTCAAAGTTAACCAACCGTTTTCTGCTGTGATACTTGTCACAGAAGAATCGATTTTTTTGCCTTCGAATTCAAGGACGAACTCTGCATCAAATTCTCTCTCAGGCAATGCAGATTGAATTTTCTGTCGCATGACGTTCGCTCTGGCGAGTTGTTCAGCCACACTCGAAGGACGTTCGACAGGTTTCACGCCGACGTTCCCTCGATTGATTAGAATCTTTCCATCTGCGATTGTTGGAATCAATGGAATTGTGATGATTTGAGTCGGGATGTCATCGTCTTCTCTTTTCAATCCGGCACGCAAACTGATGGTAATCTCGCCATCTTCAATAGTGAATCGAATTGGATTTGCTTGATCGAATACGAAGGTATTCCCTTCTTCTGCGTTTTCACCTTCGCCAAGTTTCACTTCACGATCCAGGATTTTACTGAGACGTTCTTGGAGAAGGTCGCGAAGATCACCTTCGGTCATTTCCATCTTGCCTTCTGTTCCCAGGTCGAGGCGATTCATGCTGTTGGTGAGCAAACTTTCATGGACTTGAGCAACCATTCCAATTGACGATGGAACGGCTCCAGGGTCAGAAAGACCGCCACCCATTTCATCGTCTTCTGAAAGTCTTGTACGAACGAGAATATGATCCGCAGTACTGCTGACTTTCATCGCATCGGGATAAAGCCCGAATTCGCGGAGGGGACCATAAACTTTATTCTGCAGTTCCATGGACGCGTTGTTGAATTTCGAATCGACTTCGGAGTTCAACTCTTTACTCAGTTCCTCTGTAATACTTTTGCGGGTATATGCATTCGCCTGTCCACGTTGTCCGTTCGCTTCTCTCATGGCGACGCCCTCTGCATATCGACCTAAAAATCCGCCACTATAATTTGTACGAGCTGCAACGGGCTGGTTGTTTGGATTAACACTGATCCGGGCAGCTTGTGTGCTGAAGCGAGTTCCATCAAAGGTGACAGGCTTCGAGGCACTGACACCATGATTTCCTACAGTGTGAATCGTCGCTTGAGAAACGTATGCGTTCGTGTTCGTCGAAATCGAGCCATCTAAATTAATATTGAAGCGTGCCGAGTTCGAACTTGGTTGGACATCAACTCTGAGAGTCAGATTCGCAGTTTGGCTTCCAACAACATGGGCGCCCATGGCATTTCGATTAATACCGCTCGTTTCCCTCCGATTGTCTCCAATGACTCTATTTAACATGCCTTCTGAAAGAACGACACGCAAATTGTAGCTCTTGTAGAGTTGGCGAAAAGTTTTTGAGATCGCTGCACCACCATCAGGAGAGATAGAACCAACAACAGTAAATTGCTCACGCAAAGCTGCTGCATTCTCATCTGTTTGATCATCTTCGTAGTCAGCGATCGCATCCATCAAACCAGTGAGTTCGTCACGTAAGACCGATTCATCAACTTCTTTGATCGAAGCCAAAGCTTCCTGAACATTTCCGAGTGCATCTTCAAGTGCCAGAAATGAAGGGCGACTCACAAATTTCTTGATCTCATCGGAGTACGACTCGCGACCAGCTAGTTTCTGCTTGATCGTGTTGACTGCTTGCACAGATTCTGGATTCGCAGCGTCAAAGTTTTGTAAAGCACTTGCGTTCGACCAAGTTAACCATGCTCCGCCTCCCTGGATGTTGTTCATTTCTGAACGCAGTTGACCGAGTGCATTATTCAGTTGCTCTTTCGCGGCTGCTGTTCGAATTTGCAGAGCAGCTTTGGCATCAGTTGTTAAAGTGACGAGAACTGCGTCTGC